>DOWI01000214.1:4221-4447 GCA_003519645.1 Oscillospiraceae bacterium | reverse complement strand
CCGGCGATTTATCCGCCGCTTCGCCAAGCAGTTCGGTCTGTGTGCGGTATTTAACAGCGGAGTTATCGTCCTCTAAAAGCCATTGTATAACATCACTATTTACTATTACCACCACTCTTTATTTTAAATTCGCCCGCAATATATCAAGCCGTTCCTTCATGCAATAAGGAATCACCAATTTCGTAACTTCGTGGGCGGTAATACCTAAATTACATTGTCCCGCATA
>DOWI01000214.1:1718-4183 GCA_003519645.1 Oscillospiraceae bacterium | reverse complement strand
AGCGGAAAACACCTATTTCATTAGCAGGAGGACGCTCTATATCAATACCCGGAACACATCCATGATAACATACCCAATTCATATAAACGAAATTATCGCCTTCCGATAAATTGTTTTTATCGTATTCTTTACTTCCAAGGCACAAATCACACCGGTAACCGCAAGGAAAAACATTCGGGTCAGGATTAACTGTGAGCTGTTCAAACGGACGATGCCAACCGATAGGCACGGTTTTCTTTAATGCCTCGAAAACATTGTCCAATAAGGCTTCGTCCGCGATTTGGAAATCCTCATTTGCGATATGAATATAAAAAACGCCGTCGTCAAGCGTGGTAGAAATCAACTGTTCGCCGTCTGCGCTAAAAACAAGTGAAGATTTTCCGTCCCAAATTTCATCCGCCATATAGAAAAAGCGGATATGTCCAAGCAATTTAGAAAAAGCTGAGAATGAGCCTTTTAACAACGGTTCCAATTCTGTCGGCGGCGTTAAAATTCTTCCGTCGTCTGCTGTAAAATGCTTCATTTGATTATCTCCATCATGCGTCCGATATCTTCCGAAATCGTACCGCATTTGCCTTTTTCGATTAGAAGATTCTTCCCGGTCATAATATAAGTTGGAATCACGCGGACATTATCCCAATAATATTCGTTCATGCGGATACGGTAAGTTGAAACCGAAGGGATGAGGTTTTTCTTTGTTTTAGACTTGACAATCATATTGAACATCTTTTTCGCTACGTCACCCATCAGCATGATTACTTTGAGATTGGGAAACAGAGCGAGTTCAGCTTCCAATAACGGAAGTTGCGCCTTTATAATAGCGGGATTGGCGGTGTAACCTTCTTTCGGCGTTTTCAATGCAGCGGTGATATAAATACCCTTATCAAGAACGTCGCGCATATTTTTGACTTGTACGCCAGCGCCCTCGAATAAACCAAACGCGGTTCTCCTGTTTTCGGGGTCATGTGTATCGCTGTAAAACCAATCGTCAGGATTTTTCGGTACAACCTCGTTTATCATGATGACTTTGATGTTCGCCGGATTAAGCTCGCAATCAGGAAACTGCATCGCGTTTGGGTCGAGATTATTTTTTACGGCTGCTTCGGATAAATAGCGTTTTGTATTCATCATTTCGCCCGCCTCTTTAAATTTTTTTTATTTGTGTAGAACTCATCCAGCAGCGCCAGATAATCCGGCAATTTTTCCAGATCAGGTTGCCAAAACTCAAATACCGCGCCATCGCATTTCTCATAAACATTGCCATCCATCGTATAGGTTTTTCTGTGTTTACAACTACCGTCATGTTCGTTGCCGCAATGACCGCAATTACCGTGAGTGCCTGTAAACACTCCTTTGACGTGGGGCGGCGAATTTTCTATGTAAGTACGGTGCTTATCTATACCGCTGAAAAACATCCGTAGAACAATTCCGTTATCCCGCAGATAAAACCGAGCGGCGACCTTTTTTGCTTTAACACCTAATTTGTAATAAATCAGCATATGCCGCCCCCACATATAGCCTTTGTACCAACCGTTCGCTTCAAGTCCCCAACCGCGCTCCAACATGGCGGCATCAAAAATTACGATGAATGCCTTGTCATCTGCACTCACATAATCAAACCGAGATTCCTCAAGCAATTGTTTTATATCGTACTGTGTCATATTCCCGCCCTTGCTTTCTGCATCCAAAAATCGTCCTGCGCTTTCATCATAGCTTTAATCTCATCTACATATTCCTCATCCATCGGCGGCAACTCGATCAACTGACAGCCACACCGAAAAACTTTTTTACCGTCCGGGTATATGTATATATATCTTTCATCGTCATTGCACCGTCCGCAGACATAGTACCCGGTGTAGTTGCCGTCAAATGCCTCAATCACATTCTTTATGCCGAAACGGAACGGCTCCGAGTATTCAGATGTCGCAAAAAACACAAGCCTTAACTGAGCTTTCCCAACTTCACGAACTTGGCCGTATGCTTTATCAATGCAGGGATGGATTCTCATCAGAGTCCTTTTTACTTTACTCTTTAAAAAAGCAAGCTCGTCAACATTACCACCCGCTTTTTTTATCGGTTTAGGAGTATATCCAAGTTGGGCGGCATATTCCGCAATGGGACGATACACTGCCTTATCAGCCTCGTTCATTTTAGCGATACACGCATCAATAAGCGTCTGTAATTNNTGTCTGTTTGTGTCATTTTGCAGAACCCTCCAATACCTCAAATGTGAACGAGCAGGGATTCTCACCGTTTGAATCAAGCGGCGATGAATTTATTTCCTTTATCCGCAGTTTAACGCCAAGCGCGTTTTGGTAATGATAAAGAAAATGTCCGGCGCAACACCCACAATAAGTTTTGGAAACGGTAAATGGCTGTTTCAATTTTTTAATAGCACCGCAGGAACAGGTTGTTTTGCCCGTATGTACGCCGTTTTGGTGTCCTGACATGGTGATCCTAAATGA
>DOWI01000214.1:0-1688 GCA_003519645.1 Oscillospiraceae bacterium | reverse complement strand
GCGTCACGTTTCCCACCCTTGCAACAACCCTCCGGTTCCATGACGGCGAGTTTTTGCTCGTTAGTGAGCAGTTCATCCATTTTCTCTATAACAGCAATACGCGGAAAAACATTGTTGCCTCTGTCGTCAGCGTCAAAGTCCATTTGCGCCATAATTTCGGGCGAAATTTTCATTTTTGACATGGTTCTTCCCATTCGTTTGATGTTCGGCATATTTTAGACCCCCTCCACTTCAAATAAAAATTCGCATCTTTTTTTACCGCCGGNNCTTCAGTAGTAGCTTCACGCCAAGAGAGCGTTGGTAATTAGCGCGGATATGACCACCGCAGCAACCGCAGAATGTTTTGGGGACTTTATAGGAATCAGGCAGTTTTTTGATAAATCCGCAAGGGCAATTACCCGTTCTCAGGTTTTCCGACCCCCACCAAACCGAAAGCGTACCGTCGTCATTCAAATGGCTGGGGGCTTTATGCGGTATATTTGCTTTATTTAATAATTCCACTTTTTCCGCAAGAGTTTTTCCTGCGTGTAGGGTTCCGAACGCACGGTGCGGAGCTGCGGGGTTTCCCGTCTTGCAACAACCCTGCTCCTGCATGATGGCAAGGCGCTGTTCTTCTGAGAGCAGACTGTCCATTTGGGTTATGAGTTCCATGACAGCTTCCGCCCCGCCCGTTTCAGGGGTATTGAACAGAGCGATTGTTTCTTCCGGGATTCCTTTTTTACGCATTGTTTCCGGGATTTGTTTAAGTAGATTCGGCATAATCCGCACTCCTTTGTGAATGATAGATTTTTGCGAGGCTGGTTAATTCTCCGACTATATTGGGATTCCATGTGACCTTTTCAATTAGCCAGTCACACGGGAACTCATGGCATAACCCGCAAAACTGAATCTTGTGTTGTTTGGCGCATTTATGTACCGGACAACCTTTCGACCCGGCCCATTCCTTACAATGACCGTCTGATTCGATACACCCTTCGCATAAGCCGTCCTCTTTTTTCTTGCAACCAACACAACATTCACCGCAAGCCGTGATTTTCGTAAAATCAATAGTTTCCATTTACCACTCTCCGGCGATCCTGCCGCCGTCAATCACCAAGCTGTGTCCTGTGACAAAAGATGAATTATCCGAACACAGCCACATAACGGCGTTCGCCACTTCTTCCGGCTGTCCGACCCGGTTCATAGGGTGCAGGCTGCCCAACTTTTTTATCACACGGTCATTCCAATCTTTCGTCTGTATTGCGCCGGGACAAACACAGTTAATACGGATATTTTTATCGGCGTTTTCCAACGCGGCGGTTTTGGTCAAGCCGATAATACCGGATTTGCTGACATTGTACGGCATATCGCCAGCCCGTCCGATCAGACCGCTGATGGATGAAGTGTTGACAATGCTTCCGTGTCCCTGCTTTTGCATTTGAAGAATTTCGTATTTCATGCAAAGCCAGTAACCTTTCAGATTCGTGTTAATTGTTTTATCCCAAATTTCTTCAGTACAATTCACGGTCGATTTGCTGATAATGACTGCGGCATTATTGTGGGCGTAGTCAATAGAACCGAAAAGCTGGGCGCAGCGGGAAACCGCATCCGACACTTCCTGTTCTTTTGTGACGTCCGCTTTATGTGCGACCGCTTTACCGCCGAACGCAATAATTTCATCAACAGCAGCATTCATGCCGTCAATATCA
>DOWI01000241.1:2626-3625 GCA_003519645.1 Oscillospiraceae bacterium | reverse complement strand
GAGGATACCAACGCCACGCTTACCAGGGACAAAATAAGTACAGTAGACCTTGTAACAAGAGTAAAGGTCGTAGGTAAGGAAGACAGCGAAGGAAGGCAGCCAGTAGAAGCAGTACTCGACGGATTAACTCAGCACGGAATTAGGCAACGGATACAAAACCGAGCTGAAGATGACTCTCTGGCCACAGCCAAATCAGCAGCTCAGGAAATACTAGACAAACATGGCAAACCGACCAGAACGATCACACTTGAAGGCCCAGATGTGCCGGTGATTCGTAAAGGAGATAAAATCCATGTCAAAGCAGGAACGCTTAATGGATATTACATTACCAAATCAGTGCGGCATGACGCAGACGGCAGAAATATGACTATGGAGTTGGAACCTGAAGAAGAAAGTAAAGCAGCACCAGCGAAAACGGCAGCTTCAGCACCGGCAGCAAGTACAACATTCAACAAGGGCGATAGCGTAATCCTAAACGGAGCAGTATATCGAGACAGCTATGGAAGCGGCAAAGGAAAGACGTTCACCAACAGGAAGTGCACAATTACTATAAAGGTTGATACATCAAGACCATGCCCATACCACGTAGATGGCATAGGCTGGGTTAAACCAAACACCGTAACAAAAGCATAAGGAGGCGAGAGCATGAACCCATCATCGGGAAATCCAGGGATAAATAAACTGGGCAAGGTGATGCAGCAGCGCATGAGGGATACAAATGCATCACCCCTCGTGCTTGATTTTGGAGTAATCCAGGGTGACTATAGTCTGCTGACCAATACCTACCCGATACCAATACCAAAGACGGATTATTTGGTATGCAGACAGCTAACCCTTGGAGAAACAGGAAGTAAATTGACAATAAGTGCAACAGACGGAAGCCATGACGTTTATAGTGACCCTTATCCAGACTCGGGATATACCCATATAGGGATAGGGGTAAAACATAAGCATGACGTGCTTATACCAGAAAAAATGCGGTGGCTAAAGCCAGGAGAC
>DOWI01000241.1:2408-2607 GCA_003519645.1 Oscillospiraceae bacterium | reverse complement strand
GAAGATAGGAGGATGATTACATGACAGACAAAAACCTATTCCCTGTCTTTGACGTTCCGGAAATAATAACGCCAGCTCCGGCAGAGGAGCAGAAATACAAACCTAGTGTTTATTTTGACTATGCCCTGGGGGATTTCAGGAGAGACGGAGCCAACAAACTGGTGACAGCCGAAGGAAAAGAAGCATATATGCAGTGGTG
>DOWI01000241.1:1371-2384 GCA_003519645.1 Oscillospiraceae bacterium | reverse complement strand
AGGCAGTAGAATCGGCAATGGAAAGAACGATCACCGAGGCACTCATGGTAAACAAAAGGACAGAATACGTCCGAAATTTTGAGTTTACATGGGATAGTGATGGCCTACATTGCGATTTTATAGTCAAAGGTAAAGAGTGGGAAGAGCAACAAATTGGCGTAATTTTGCAAACGTAAGGAGGTGGAATATATGTCGATACCAGAATTCAAAGTGCCAAGTTTTCTAAATGACCAGGATGCGGAAACCATTCACAAAAGGATGATGGAGGAACTACCAGCAGACATCGACGACACAGAGGGTGGCTTCNNGCTCGAAAAAGCGGAGATGCTGGAGTTCCACCTAGTGGAAACGCTAAAAATCATGTTCCCAATGTGGGCATACGACGAATGGCTGGATCTCCATGCAAAAGGGAAAGGATTGGTAAGAAAACCGCCCAACCCAGCGTCGGGCACCTTAACGGTAACCGGCGTACCGTGGACAGAAATACCTGCAGGTTTCAAATTTGCAGTACCGGCCACAGGAGATACACCAGCCATCGAATATAAGACCAAAGAGAAATATACCATAGGCGATACCGGAACGGTTAACCTTCAGGTGACAGCTACAGAGGCAGGAACGAAAGGCAATGTACCGGCTGCGTCAATAACCATGATGATGACACCAATTAAAGGGATCACATCAATAACTAATCCGGCTCCAATTACAGGAGGAACAGAACAAGAGAGCGATGACAATCTGAGAGGGAGAATTGACGAACTTGATGCAGCAAGCGAGGCCAGCTTTGTAGGCAGTGATGGCGACTATAAGCGATGGGCAGAGGAGGTACCTGGTGTGGGAACCGCACTACCAATGCCAGAATGGGCAGGGCCAGGAACCGTGAAGGTAGTTATTATTGACTCGAATGGGCAACCGGCAAATGAATCGATAATAACCGCCGTTTACAACCACATTATGCGCCCTGATGACAGGATACAAAGGAAGGCACCTATAGGAGCCACAGTGACTGTCGTAGC
>DOWI01000241.1:1125-1327 GCA_003519645.1 Oscillospiraceae bacterium | reverse complement strand
CTTGTTAAGGTTCATCCAAGGATAGGATCCATTTTAACGAGCACGAGTGGAGTGAAGGATTACACAGGACTAACAATAAACGGAGGCATTGCAAATATTATTCTTAAAGCGGACGAATACCCAGTAACAGGAACCATTGATCCGAAGGGTGGAGGTGGTGCTTAATGATCGATTTAGATAATTTCCCAACAAGCCCAGCAGC
>DOWI01000241.1:0-1033 GCA_003519645.1 Oscillospiraceae bacterium | reverse complement strand
ACGTGGGGTATAGTTTACTGGGAGCAGAGGTACCACATACCGCCAGACGATAATATGCCGATTGAAGAGCGAAGGCGGAGAGTGATCATAAAGCGGAGCAAGAGATCCCCGATGAACCCAGCACGAATAGAACAATTTTTAAAAGACGTAACCGGACGCACGGTCACAGTAACCGAGCAAGAAGGAGAATACGTCTTTTTTATTTACGTTTCACCAGGGGAAAACAATGCGGATTTTAAGCTAATCGTTGAAACAGTAAAGGATATAAAGCCTTCTCACCTTTCGTTTGAGGTCGTATTTGAAACAAAGACGGGGCTCGTTATTGATACAAGGAGCAGCAAACTCAGTTTCAATTACAGGCTATGCGGGACATTCAATGCGAGCGACGAGGAACGATGGACTGGCCGTTTATTACAGTTTGGAATTGGATTTAATTCACAATTTTATTACAGTACAGTTTCATACCCACTTTGTGGGACATTTTATGCAGGAGGTGAGGCAGCTTGATAACATCATATGGCATGGCTCAGATGGCCAATAAAGTATCGACATTGCTTTCACAAGGAGCATACATCAAAGACGGCCAACAAACGGAAATACCGATTTTTCGTAAAGAATACACTGGAGAGTCAGTTCGGGTATACCTTTACTTAACCGACGAGGACGCTGGAACATTTACCGATTTTCTAATTTTGGATGAAGAAGGTAACACGATTTTAGACANNCCAACACAATGGGTAGACCACATAGTGGATCCAGTTACCCAGGAAATAATACAGCAAGGTACGCCGGTGAGCGCAACGAAGCTGAACAATATGGAACAGGGAATTTCAGAATCATATGATGCATCGGAAACATCGTTAGCCAGGACACACACCTTAATGACAGACGCACTCGACATGCGAATGAGATACGAGTTTGATGGCCAGGCGCGAGCTTATGGATTAACGGCAAATATGTGCTGGATCACATTTAGGGATATGAATGACATAAATATCATAGCAGGGGAATACGACGCGGCAAATAAAAAGGT
>DOWI01000315.1 GCA_003519645.1 Oscillospiraceae bacterium | reverse complement strand
AAGAAGTTCTGCGGTAGGATTGCCACAGGTGACTATGATGCCGTGATTATCGGGCATTCTCAGTTTGAAAAAATCCCGATGAGCTTTGAGCGGCAACGGCAGCAATTGGAGCAGCAGCTTGATGATATCGAGCGTGGCATTGATGATGTTAAAGCTTCAAATGGTGAGCAATTCACGGTCAAACAGCTTATGAGAACCAGAAAGGCAATCAGGGCAAAGCTTGAAAAACTGAACGATACCAAACGAAAGGATAATGTCATTGATTTTGAACAGCTCGGCATAGACCGCCTGTTTATAGACGAGAGCCATTTTTACAAGAATCTCTACCTTTTTACGAAGATGAGAAACGTCGGCGGCATCGCCCAGACCGAAGCCCAAAAAAGTTCAGATCTCTTTATGAAGTGCTGCTATCTGGACGAAATCACAGGAGGTCGTGGCGTGATTTTTGCCACAGGTACACCTGTCAGCAATTCAATGGTAGAGCTGTATTCCGTGCAGAGATATTTACAATATGGCACTCTTGTAAAGAACGGCTTGCAGCACTTCGACAGTTGGGCTTCCACCTTTGGCGAAACAATCACAGCTTTGGAGCTTGCCCCAGAGGGTACAAGTTACCGGGCAAAAACAAGGTTTGCAAAATTCTACAACCTGCCAGAGCTGATGCAGATGTTTCGAGAGGTGGCGGATATTCAAACCGCCGATATGCTAAAGCTCCCTGTTCCAGAGGTTCAGTATCATAACATCAAGGTGGCGGCGAGTGAAATCCAAAAGGATATGGTTGCGTCGCTTGCTAAAAGAGCCGAAAAAGTTCGTGCAAGACTTGTCGAACCAAACGTTGACAATATGCTTACCATAACCAATGACGGGCGAAAACTGGCTCTCGATCAGAGAATGATTGACCCGATGCTGCCGGACAATCCCGATAGCAAGGTCAACGCTTGCGTGGATAATGTGTATCGCATCTGGGAGGAAAACACTGATACTAAAGCGGCACAGCTTGTATTCTGCGACCTATCAACCCCGAAAAATGATGGTAGCTTTAATGTTTACGATGATATGCGTGAGAAGCTCATCCAGCGTGGCATCCCTGCCGAGCAGGTCCGTTTTATTCATGAAGCAAACACAGATGCACAGAAAAAAGAACTATTTGGAAAAGTACGAAGTGGTGAAATTCGCATTCTCTTTGGTTCTACCCAGAAAATGGGGGCAGGTACAAACGTGCAGGATAGGCTCATTGCCATCCATAACATTGATTGCCCGTGGCGTCCGTCTGACCTCGAACAGCGGCAAGGTCGTATTGAACGGCAGGGAAATATGTTTCCGAAGATTGGAGTTTACCGTTATGTCACCGAGCAAACCTTTGATGCCTACCTCTATCAGATGGTGGAGGGCAAGCAAAAATTTATTAGTCAGATCATGACGAGCAAAAGCCCAGTTCGCTCTGCCGAGGATGTAGACGAGGTGGCTTTGTCCTTTGCGGAGGTAAAAATGCTTGCTACAGGCGATGAACGTTTTAAGGAAAAGATGGATTTAGATATGCAGGTTGGGAGGCTCCGTGTACTGAAACAGAGCTATTTGAGTGAACGCTATGACCTTGAGGACAAGATTCTAAAATACTATCCGAAAGAAATAAAGGAATATGAGCAGCGTATTGCAGGCTATGAGAGCGATGTTGCTCTTGCAAATCAGCATAAACCGCAGGGTGAAGATGGTTTTTGTCCGATGACACTAAAGGGTATGACCTATCCCGAAAAAGCAGATGCAGGACAGATGTTACTTGTGGTCTGCAAAGAAAATATCTCTCCACAGCCAGTCGAAATCGGCAGTTATCGGGGCTTTAGAATGGAGGTTTGCTATGATACGATGTGGAACGAATACCGATTAAATCTATGCGGAAGCCGTAAGCACCAAGTCTCTTTAGGCTCGGATGCCCTTGGCAATTTAACTCGCATTGAAAATGCGCTGTCAAAACTCCCTGCAGCATTGGAAGTTGCCAAGAGCTACAAGGATGAAACCATAGAGCAGATGGGAAATGCCAAGATTGAAATCAAGAAGCCATTTGCCTATAAGGATGAGCTGAAAGATAAAACGGATAGACTAAACACCTTAAATGTTGAGCTTAACCTTGACGAAAAAGACACCTCTGCTGTTGATATCGAGCCGGAGCAAAGCGATGAACCATTGGAGAAAAAATGTGCAAGCCGTGAGCGATAACGGTATTTGCACATTTGAATTGCCATATGGGTGTCTGTATAATTGAAACAACAGATAAACTTGGAGGTGATGATGTGGCAAAGGAATTGAGATTTGAAACTTTTCTTGATGCTTATAGAGGTGAGTTTGATGAATATCTGAGCAGCTCTATTGTAGATGTTTACGCTACCGGGCAGCATCAGGAAGTCATGGAGGAACAGGATAAGCTATATAAAAAGTATCCGAAGGTAAAAGATGTAGTTGATATGGACAAACCGCAGGAGCTGTCCGAAGAAGAATGTGTTGCATTGATTCGTGTCTACAGTTTGCAAAATAAACTGATTTCTATTGAAATGCAGGATGTCTATTTCAAAGGCTGCAGGGATTGCGTGGGGTATCTTAAAAGGATGAATATGCTCTAAAGAGTGGCGGCATTAGCGAGAAGCTAATGCCGCTTTTACATAACCGAAATTGATAGAAAAGTTCATAGAACCGGAGTATAATATAAAAGTTGAACTGAAATTTAGGAGTGTCAAAGCCTTTTGACATCTTGAAATTATGCGATGTCAAAGGCTTTTGATAGTCAAAACTTTCTTTTTTGATTATTCTATAGCCACAAGGAGGTGAGAGGATGGAACTTGGCAAACAAATTAAAAAACATCGAACAGATGCAACCCTATCACAAGAAGAATTGGCAGAAATGATATATGTTTCAAGGCAAACAATATCAAATTGGGAAAACGACAAGAGCTACCCAGATGTAAATAGTTTAATGCTGCTAAGTGAAGTCTTTCAAATCTCTCTTGATAAATTAATCAAAGGAGATATAGAGAGAATGAAAAGAGAAATTGATACACAGGAATACGCAAAATTCCAAAGGGATAGTACCATTTTTACCGTTCTTTTTGTAGCAATTATAATTTTGCCAATACCGCTTATAAAATTTTTAGAATGGGCAGGCATAGCAATCTACCTTTTGGTGTTTGGTGTAGGGATGTACTATGCATTACGAGTTGAAAAACACAAGAAAAAGCATGATATTCAAACATATAAAGAGATTATTGCGTTTACAGAAGGAAAAGGTTTAGATGAAATAGAAAAAGCGAGAGAGGAAGGAAAAAGACCATATCAAAAAATATTATTGGCGGCAGGCTCAGCCTTGTTAGCCGTAATAGTAGCATTAATTATTATAGCTATTATAAAAGGTCTTTCGTAAAAACCACTAAATAGTAAGAGATGTGGTATAAGTAAAATTTATAAACATCAATTTTTAAAGGAGATTTACACAATGGAGAGAAGAAAAATTGTTCGTGGTATTATATTGGCGATACTACTGATTTGTACAGTGTTTTTAATTTATTCTATAGCAACAGACCCATTGGGGAAAAAGGATATTATGCTTGCTCTTGCTGTTGCAGTAGGATTTGTTGCATTGGGGCAGGGTAAGAAAAAATAAAGAAATTTTTCAGCTTTTGTTGAATTACTTATCTAAATTGAATAACAGAATTTACATAGTCGAGTGGTTTTCACAATGAAAATCACTCGATTATGTCTATTTTGGAGGTGATAAAGAAAATGCGAACAAGCACAGGGTATGTGCAGCTTGACCCTGCCGTAATTGAGCAGGCACGGCAGATGGATTTACTCTCATACCTGCAAACCTATGAGCCAAGCAACCTACAGCGTGTATCAGGCAATGTCTACTGCACCAAAGAGCATGACAGCCTTAAAATTTCTAACGGCAAATGGTACTGGTGGTCGAGAGGCTTTNNGAAAATGGATGTGGTGGAGTCGTGGTATTGGCGGCAAATCGGCTTTGGATTATCTCATCAAGGTCAAGGATTACAGCTTTGTAGAAGCAGTGGAAACTCTCATAGGCAATGCTTCCGGCTGGAAGCCCCCGCCCCCTACTCCCTCAAAATCCGAACCAAAAGTCCTGCTTCCACCGCTCAAAAGCAAAAATAGTGACAAGGTGATGAAGTATCTTTCCCGGCGAGGGATTGACTATCAGCTCATTTCAGACTGCATTGTCGAGGGCATTATCTATGAGAGCGCCGATTATCACAACGCTGTTTTTGTCGGCAAAGATGAGCAAGGCACAGACAGATATGCTGCCCTGCGAAGCATAAACGGCAGCTTTAAGCGTGATGCTTCCGGCAGTGATAAGCGGTATTCGTTTCGGCTTTTGTCTGCCAGTACTGCAAACTCGGTACACCTATTTGAATCTGCAGTGGATTTACTCTCCTATGCAACGCTGCTAAAGTGTGGGGGCAAGGACTACCAGACGGAAAACCTGCTCTCTCTTTCGGGTGTGTATCAACCCAAAAAGGAAATCAGCGAGAGCAAAATCCCGATTGCCCTCACCACCTATTTGCAAGCAAACCCGCAAATAACGACCATTTATCTGCATCTTGACAATGACAAAACAGGACGCTTGTGTACTCAAACACTGAAATTCCTGCTTGAAAAAGACTATCAAATCGTTGATGACCCGCCGCATGTCGGTAAGGATTTCAACGATTTTTTATTGTCCTATTTAGGCAAAACAGCTCCTGTTTCCCACCGTGAAAGGGGTGATGCCCGTTGATTGTTTCATGAAATCCACTCAAAAAATCCATTAAAAATGCGATTGAAGAAAGGAATAAACTCAATGAAAAAATATGACGTAACCCTTGCAGCCCACTATAAAAAGAATATTTCTGTTCAGGCAGGATCTCCTGCCCATGCAAGAGAAAAAATTGAAACAATTCTCTTTGACACCGACCTTATCGACTTTACAGATAAGGATTTTATCTGCGGTGAAGCTACCATTACCGCCCCTGATGAGGACGATTATGAGAAAAAGGACGAGTCTTTCAATGACGATGGTTGTTCGGGGTGTGCGTATCAGTGTCCCGTGTGCGGCGAATGTATGTATGAGGACGAGGACTAAGATAGTGTCTTACCAAGCACTGAATTTGGCTATCCAGACAAGTCTGGAAGTCAAATTCGCTTGTTAGGGGGCTGCCCCTAATACCCCGGTGAAAGAATGAAGATGCGCTGCAGCATGAATAAGAAAACGGAGCAGTTACCTGCCCCGATGCTTCTCTTTCCGCTTTTGTCGACGCAGTTCAAACTGTCGTTCCTTTTCATCTTCCCTTTGCTTACGACTGTGGATTTCCGAAACTGTTTATCCTGTTCATGTTGGAGCTTCAATGCCTGCTGCGATTTTGTGCCAATACCGGACGGCATCGTTTGTTTCTTAATCGCACGCTGCATACGCTTTGGATTGATATTCTCCGTCTGCTTCATTTCCGTTTCGAGAGATGGACTAAAGCGCAGCTTACTCCAATTCTGCAAAAGGAATTGATAGACTTCATAATCCTTTGGCTCAGTTCCAAAAGTGATTTTACAGACCTCTAGCTGTCCGCCTGTAAAACGCTCATAGACACCAACCCAAAATGGGGCATCAAAAAATACGGTCAGCTTACTCACAATTTTTTGCATGACAAAACCTCCTTGTATTCCAAGCAAAGAACGGACAGCCAAGGAGGCACGGTTACTGACAGTATTTCTGCACCCGGACTACCAGCCGGGTCGTGTTTTTATCTTTGCCCTATGTATTTGTATCCTAATTTTAAACCAACAGAAAACACATTTCAATAGAAAAAGGAGAAAAGCATGGTTTTTTTTATTATCGGCTATCTGCTCGGCGTATTGTCCGGCATCGCCTGTTTATGTCTGCTGCAAATCAATCGGCTCTCAAAAAGTGAGGAAGTGAAGCATGAGAAATCGAAACGTACAGATTCTTTTCCGCTTGACTGATGAGGAAGCCGAACAGCTCTATGCGCTCGTAAGGAAATCGGGTCGCTCGAAAGAAGCCTTCCTGCGAGAAATGATTAAGGGCTACCGTCTTTGTGAAAAGCCCGACCCAGAGTTTTATAAAATAATGCGTGAGCTGTCGGCTATCGGCAGCCGTATCAATCAGCTTACGGTCAAGGCAAATGCTCTGGGCTTTGTTGATACCCCGATGCTGAATGAGGAAGCGAAAAAATGGCACGAGTTTCAGATTGCGATTCGGGGCAAATATTTACTTCCTCAAAAGGAACGGTAATGGCAGTTTGCGAAATCTGGGATGTGCGTGGCAGGCTTGACCACCCGATTGATTATGCAGAAAATCCAGACAAGACCGCCAACCCAAAATATACCGATGCCGACTTGCAGGCTCTGGGTGATGTGATGAAGTATGCCACTAACGATACCAAAACTGAGAAACAGTTTTTTGTGTCTGGCATGAATTGTGAACCTGCCACAGCAAGACAGGAAATGATGATTGCAAAAACGCAGTGGAACGACCAGAGCGAGATTGTCTGCTATCACGGATACCAGAGCTTCAGGGAGGGCGAGGTCACACCCGAACAGGCTCACGAAATCGGTGTAAAGCTTGCCGAGAAAATGTGGGGTGACAGATTTCAAGTGATTGTTGCCACCCATCTCAATACCGAGCATCTGCATAATCATTTTGTGGTAAATTCCGTTTCGTTTACAGACGGAAAGCACTACCACGATAACAAAGCCAACCTGCGGATGCTTCGTCAGCGTTCCGATGAGCTTTGCCGTGAGTATTCGCTCTCTGTCATTGAGAAGCCAAGTGGCACAAAGAAGCCCTATGCTTTGTATCAGGCAGAAAAGAATGGACTGCCCACCAGAGATAACGTGGCACGGCAAGCGGTGGACGAAGCGATCAGCAAATCCTTTACGCTGAAAGATTTTGATAAGCAGATGGCAGACATGGGATACCGATGCAGCTTTGACCCCAACCGCAAATACTGGACGATACTCGGCAAGGGGTGGCAGCGACCCAAGCGGCTTTATAAGCTCGGTGACGATTACACCAATGAGCGAATCACGCAGCGCATTGCTGAAAATTCTTATGCGGTGAAGTTTCAAAAGATTGCCGAGCCGACCAGACCGATGAAAGTCTATCGGCTGAAAGGGTCACTTTCCACTACAAAGAAAATCGGCGGCTTGCGTGGGCTGTATCTGCATTACTGCTATAAGCTCGGTATCCTGCCCAAAGGCAAAAAACAAAATTATGCACGGCTTCATCATTTACTCAAAGATGACCTGATGAAGATGAAAGCCATCACCAAAGAAACAAGGCTGCTTTGCAATAATCATATTGATACGGCAGAGCAGCTCTGTTCATATAAAGGCTCTTTGGAAACGGAAATGGCAGGACTGCTCTTAAAGCGCAAAGGACTTTATTCCAAGTCCCGAAAGTTAAATAGCGGCAAGGAAAAAGCAGCGGTCAAGAACGAGCTTTCCGACATTTCAAAGAGGCTTGCGGTAATCCGAAAGGAGGTCAAATTGTGTGAAGGCATCGCTGCCCGCAGCGGTGTCCTGAAAAAAAAGCTATCAACTATACGGGCAGAGGAACAAGAACAGCAAAGAAAGGAGTTGACGAAACATGAACACAGGCGGCGAAGCGGCAGAACAAATCGTCCGAATGAGCTTGGAGGGNNTATTCCATTCTCAAAGAAGAAAAGAAAACCAAAGGTAAAGCAAGGCTCACCTCCATGCTTCGTTCCGGGAAGGCACTAGATGTCTTTACCGTTAAGAACAGTGATTTGAAGAAATTCACGCAGGAAGCCAAAAAGTATGGTGTGCTCTACTGCGTTTTGGCAGACCGGGGGAACAAATCTCCTGATGCCGATGTTGATGTGATAGCTCGTGCCGAGGACGCAGCGAAAATCAACCGTATTGTGGAACGCTTCCATCTTGCATCGGTGGATACCGCTTCTATTGTACACGAAGCCGAAAAAAGCAAGGGCGAAAAACCAGATATAGCAGAGCCGGAAATCACTATCGCCGATAAGGCAGAAAAAGATAAGCTGCTTGATGCGCTTATGGGTAAGCCAATACAGAAGGAGGAACCGACGGCAAACCCCTCGGTGGCAAAGACAGAAAAATCCCCTCCGTCCGAGCCTACCTTAGAGAAGCCAAGCAAGTCCGCAGAGGGGGCTACCTTGACTAAGGAGAAACCCTCGGTTAAGGAGGAACTGCGGAAAATTAAAACAAACCGCAAAGAGCAGGAAACTGACAGCGGTTATGCCTTAGATAAGAGTGAGCCTGCAAGCAAGGCGAAAAGCTCTGCCAGACAGACCACCCATAAGCAACCTCCAAAACGAAAGAGTTCCAAAAAATCAAAGGAAATGAGGTAAAACGCTATGAGTATTTATGATGTATTTGGTGGCGGTAATAAGCCGTTTGATAAAGCAGCATGGGCGGCGCAAAAACAAGCTGAACGAAAAGGTGCCTATGAGCTGATTGATAACACCTGCTCGGAAATGGCAGTTGACGGAAATGCCTTTCAGCAGTATCTAAAGGTGCAGGTCTGCTTTGACCGCTATTCGGTCAACAATGCGATTCTGGTATCAGCGCAGATGCCGGAAGCCACCCTGTTAAAAGAAAAAGGCAAGTGGAAAGAAAGCCGTGTCTATGTGGATAAGGATGCACAGGAGGTTGTTATCCTTGAGCCGAGCAAGGAGTACACCCGTGATGATGGGTCAAAGGCGGTATCCTATAACGCTAAAACCGTCTACGATATTTCTCAGACCTCGGCGGCAAACAGGCAGGAATCTAAGGAACCGAAAACCAACCGTGAGCTTGTATCGGCTCTGATTGATGCAAGCCCTGTACCGTTTGAGCCTGTGGACAATCTGGAAGCTGATGCATTTTACGATGATAAGCAGCAGGTCATCTTTATCAAAACGGGACTAACAGAAGAACAGCTCTTTGTCAGTATGTCAAAGGAGGTTGCGGCGGCAGTTTATGACTTTAAGTATAAGGAAAATCGGGATACTTCTGATTTCAAATCCTTCTGCGTTGCCTATATGGTCGCTTCACGTTACGATGTGGACACCAAAGGCTTTCACTTCGGCAAGCTGCCAGATGAATTATCACAGCTTGAGCCGCAGGCGTTCAAATCTGAGCTTGGCTCTATGCGTGATGTAATGGGAGAAATCCAGAGCGAGATGTATAAGAGCCTTGAAAAAAGTAAGCCTGCAAAATCAAAAGAGCAGGAACGATAATCGGAGGTACTGTCTATGAAAGAAGAACGCTACCATTTGGCTTTGGACAGGTATGACAAAAGTATCATGCTGAATGCCTTAAACACCCTGCGCACCGAGCAAGTCAGGAAGGAACGCCCCACCGACCCGGTTGATGACTTGATTGTAAGGGTGTCCAAAGCTCCCAATAAAAAGGTCAGAGTAAAATCGGNNTTTTGGGAAGAGGAGGAGCAACGGAGCGTGAGAGCTTTTGCACCGAAGGGGCAAAACGACCAGAGCGCAGTTTGCAACGACGACATGAGGAACGCTGATGAGTATAAAACGAGCGTGATTCTCTCTGTTTGCGGCATCGTTCCGGTTGTGTGGCTTGCCCTGCTGATCGCGCCCTATGTCAGCGGCGGTCTATTAGAGATAATCGAAAATCTATCCATAGCAATGAATGAGCCGTTTCAGATAACGGTATGTGAGAACAGTGTAAAGACTGTTCTTATTTTTTTGCTCTGCTATGGCATGGGTATCGGTGTCTATCTCTCCACACGCAGGAATTACCGCAAACGTGAGGAACATGGCTCTGCGAAATGGGGCAACGC
>DOWI01000381.1 GCA_003519645.1 Oscillospiraceae bacterium | reverse complement strand
CTATTCTATACACCTTAACATTTATTATAGAACCATTTAAGATACAAAATCCTTTCTCATGGGTGTAAAAATATCGAGAAGAATTCCTGCCTCTAAACATTTGCAGCCGTGGGGAACATCTTTCTGCTTTAATAAGGTATCGCCTGCGGACACAATATATTTTTCTCTACCGATGGTGAATTCAAATTTTCCCGAAACGCCGTAGGTGATTTGGGTATGTGGATGGTGATGAATGGCTCCAATGCTGCCTTTTTCAAAATGATTTTCGACGCACATTAGCGAGTCGGTGTAGGCAAGAACCTTACGCCTCACGCCGGAGTCGCAGACTTCAGAGTCAATGTCACGGTTGAATACCCAGGATTGGTTTTTAATGGTTTTTGACATTTAACTTAATACCTCCCACAGTTTTATAGTTTCAGTATAATGGTTTCCCACTAAAAAACAATTGATCTTACTATATTCCATAAAAGATGTCATGCTAAAACGGTAATAAGACAACTGGAGCGGTTCTGCTGGAACCAAACCGTGTGTCCATAATAGCTAGGGAAGGTACTATCCGTATAAGCGTTCCGTTACGGATGTGGATTCGATTGGTGATTCTCTGAATTTGGAAAAAGAATGGTAACAGTATTCCTGAAATGCGGGATGCTGGTGAATGAAATTGATACGCTTGCTTCGCCGTAGTAGGAACACAGCCGGCGGTAAATATTGTGCAGTCCAAAATGTTTTTTCCCGGAATGTTCTGAGGGTAAGAGACAGGCAGACGCTTTTTCAATGTCGATTCCCTTGCCGTTGTCTTCGACCGTCACTTCAATTTTGTCCTGGATCTGCCGGATCGAAATATTAATTTCCGGAGAAACGCAGGGATCAGAGAACGGCCCGCCCGGGAAACCGTGTTTGATACAGTTCTCCGCAAGGGGCTGGAGAATCATTTTAAGAATGGTGTGATCCATCAATTGTGGTTCAGCCTGACAGTGCAACTGAATCCCGTTNNATTAGGGCCATATATTCCGTTACATGCGTCAGTTCTTGCCGGACGCTGACAAACGCGTCGCCGGAGCTCAGAGTTAGACGCAAATATTTTCCCAGACTTTCCAGCATGGCGGATGCGTCCTCGTTATGCTGGTTCAAAACCTGAAACCGGATACATTCCAGCGTGTTATATAAGAAATGCGGATTCATCTGTTCCGAGAGAAGACGNNAGGTGTTCCGAGCACACCAATTTCATCTTTATACCGGAATTGTTTTTTACGGCGGTAAGTGCCGCTTTTTATTTGGGAGACAACGTCGGTCAGGGATTTTAGCGGCCGAATTAGAAAATCGGACAGCAATACGCATAAAATTCCGCAGATGATCAGGCAGATAAGCCATGTGAAGACAAAAAAACTTTTCATCTCTTTTTCGCTTGCCAGCAATGTGCTCTCGCGAAAAATATGCACGGCCTTAATCCCGCATGTGTCCAGTGTTTCAATCGTCAAATACAGGAAATCAGAACCGGAACGGACCGTTGNNCGGTTTCTTCCACATGGTTTTCTACGGATTCCTCAAATGCTTCGGGGCAGTTTTCTTCTGAAAGCGTGAGGGGAGTACCGTTAGAATCCGTCAGATACAGGGAATAGGTGTAGCTGCCGGAGCAGTAACTGATCGACCGGTTCAGACGGGCGGCATTGATCAGCATGACAAATTCCACCGGTTGAGAAGAAGATACCGCAGACCACACGGTACTTGTTTGCTGCAGCGGCATGACAATTGGAATTACGTCACCGTAGTTCGTGATTAGATCCTTGCGGACAGGCAGAATGGTAACTTTTTTAGCATTANNGCCGGATTCCTGCGCTCAGTGTGCTTAGAAACGTGCGGTTCCGGCCGTACAGAAATGCTCCGGACAGCAGCCGGTTTTTTGGACGAAGCTGTCGAACGCCTGACCGTAAGAACTGTAATAACGGCTCAAATCGATTTTTCTGCCCTCTAAAACCTGCGGCATGAGCTGATCCAGCGGCTGGATCAGCAGAAATTTGGAAGCGTTCAGTATCAGCGAGTGGAACTGGCTGTCGTTTTCGTGGGCCACCGTGTTAACCGACTGTGCGGCTTTGGAACGTGCNNGAAAAGAGAAATCATAACTAGAGCCAGAGTTGTGATAAAAGCCATCCCAATTAAAATTTTAAACTGGAACTTTAAATTTAAAAAGCGTTTACGCATGATTATCCCCGTTGGTTAAAAAGATATTTCCGCTGGTAATCCGAAGGAGTGTATCCGGTTCGGTTTTTAAAAGCACGGTTAAAAGACCGGTAATTTTCATATCCAAGCATAATTGCGAGTTCGCTTGGAGTGTGTTTGGAGGTGCGAAGCTGCTCCATGGCATAGGAAATTTTCAAATCAAGGATATAGTCGCGGAAATTCAATTTGGTTTTATTTTTGAAATAGGTTGTAAAATAACTTTTGCTTAATCCGACATGGGTGCAGATATCTTCAATCCGGATTTTTTTGAAAATATTTTGCCGGATGTATTTCATAACGGATTCGATAATAGGATCGGTTTTCTGGACAGAGCGGATTCGCAACTCCGCAATGAAGCCAAGGAGCGCGGAGATCATCCAGCGCTTTATTTCGTCTACATTTTCCAGGCTTTGTAAAGCATGGTAAGAATCCCCCGGATAGCATTGTAGCGGTACCCCGGTATATTTTACGATTCTCTGATTCATATCCAGCAAAAGGTAATTGCACATGCTGAAAAGGTAATTTGGCGGCGGGGCCGGTATGTACATCAGCCGTGAAAAAAATTGGTTAAACAATTCCACTGTATGTTCGGTGTGTCCCTGCAAAATGGAATCCAAAATGCTGTCGTAAGGAAGCCCCTGGGAGAGATTGGGTGGTTCGGCGCTGTTTTTCAGCACCTGTGTGGTGATGACGGCCGGCATTTCACTGTATATGCTGTAGGACAGCGTTTTTAAAGCCGATTTATAAGAATCGGAAAGCTCGATCAGGGATTGAACGGTTTCACCAATTGCCGCGTGTGCTTTTATGGCAAACTTTTTTGCAATCATGCCGATAAACCCGGCGAGAAAATCCTTCAGGCCGGGAGAACCAGCAGGGGAAAACGGGAGATTGCAGATGATTGTGATTAAATGATCCCCAGTAAAGGAACAGATGGCAGGGAATCCTTTCAGGCTGTGTTTTAATTCCTCTTTCAAAGAGGTGTATTCGGAGAAAGGCAGTGAATTGGTTTCCGGATCTTCATCATCCGCTTCTGCGTCGGAGGAAGGGACTTTGTATTTCAGCAATACAACACAGGATGACGTATTGGAAATGGGCAGGGAATACCTGTCCAGAAGATCATGGATTTCATGTTCCGGAATTTCCTGGTAAAGCAGCTCCGGAATTAACTGCTGCCTTCGCGCCGCGGCACGGGCCTGTTTCAGCTTTTCCATTTTTATGCTACTTTCCCGGCTGTTGGCACGCTCCTGAAGAACTTCTTCCAAAGCGCGGTTCACGGTGGATACCAGTTCTTCCAGCGCAATGGGTTTGAGAAGATATTCGCGCACGTGATACTGAATGGCCTTTTGTGCATATTCAAAATCCGCGAAGCCACTCAGAATGATAAATTTGCAGATCTGTTTTTCTTCCGTAATTTTTTTTACAAGAGTCAGTCCGTCTATGCCGGGCATTTTTATGTCGGTTATCACAATATCCGGTTTCAGCTGTTGAATTGCCGCGTAAGCTTCTGTTCCGTCCTTTGCGGTACCGACCAGAGAAATGTTGTATTTTGCCCAGTCAATGGCACGGCTCAGTCCGCTGCGGATTTCCCGTTCGTCATCTGCAATCAACAGGGAAATGTTGTTCCTTTCCATGATATGCATCTCATTTCTTTTCACTAAAGAGTATAGCATTGCACAATTTAGATTGCAATATGTGATAAATTTCATAATATATGTGAATTCAATCATGAAAAATACCATGTTTTTTGTCGGATTTATCTTTTATAATAAGCCTATCAGCGATTTTCTGGGGAGAAATTCTTAATGATTCAAAAAGAAGGAGACAAATATGAAAAAAAGATTTGCGGCGTTACTGTTGGCGTCTGTTGTTGCGGTATCATCAATGGCCGGCTGCAGTTTGGGACAATCAAACAGCTCGTCGGCGCNNTCCAAATATATGAATCAGGTGGTAAGCGACTTCAACAAAAGCAATTCGGATGTCCAGATTGAGTATGATATCCAAACGGAAGATTATAACAACCTGATCAGTATGGCTGCGGCCTCCAAACAGATGCCGGATGTAATGAGTGAAGTTGATCGGGATCATACAACACAATTTGCCAACAGTAAAATTATACAGCCGCTTGACAGCTTTATTCAGTCGGATGCGGAATTCCAGAAGGTTAATGAGCCAAGCAAACATGTGTACGAAGGGCTGAATGCTGTTAATGAAAAGATTTACTGGGTTCCATGTGGAAAACGGAGTGGTTCCAGAATTATCTACAACAAAGAGATTTTCAGCAAGCTGAATCTTCAGCCGGCGAAAACGCTGGACGAACTGGTGAATGATTGCAAAGAGATTACAAAGGCGGGGAACAAAAAGTATTACGGCATTGTAATCCCCGGTGCCAGCGGCCCGTTTGAACGCTGGATCGAGCACAGCGCGGAAATGAGTGGCGTGACTCCTTACGACTATAAAAACGGCAAATATGATTTCAGCGGATATAAGCCGTTTTTGAAAGCTGTCCGCCAGATGTTCTCGGATGGCAGTGTTTTCCCGGGTTCCGCTTCTTTGAAGATTGATCCTTCGCGTGTGCAGTTTGCCGAAGGCAAAGTCGCCATGGAAGGCAATGCTTCTCAGGAAGCAACCGTCTTTACCGAACAATTCCCTGCTAAGATGGAATGGGGAGTCGCTCAGCTTCCCACTTTGGACGGAACTATTAAGGGCGCGGAGTCCTGTTCCCCCAATAATGGCTGGATGATGTCCGCTTCTACTGAAGATGCGCAGAAAGCATGGAAAGTCATTTCTTACTTCGGATCGGAGAAAATTCTAAAAGGGTATCTGGAAGGCGGCTATACGATGCCAATGTCCAGTTATATGGAAAAGGCAATTGATAAAAGCAAGACTGGCCGTATGGCGGATTTTTCCGGTGCCGAATATGAATCTGTTTACCCGGTTGCCCCGTCGGTTACGCCAGAAGGG
>DOWI01000038.1 GCA_003519645.1 Oscillospiraceae bacterium | reverse complement strand
TTATAGCTGCCGATTGGATATCAACGAGGGCAATCCGGAAAAGAAAGTGGCGGAGTTTATCAATTTTCTGCCTGTTCTGGCGTACGACGGCAGCACGATGAAGCGTCTGAACGAAACCGATATTCTGGACATTGCCCTTGCCGGAACATCCGCGACACTCCTCGCTCGGCGTTGGGAGAGCGCGCTTCTCGTCAATGTGGACAACGATACCCTCGCTCGGCTTATGGCAAGCGAAGACGCTATGAAAGCCTTGATGAGTATCGAAGGATTCCGCAGCCTGAATACGGAAATTAACGATATTATCATCGCTTCCGAAAAAGTCAAAAAGGCCAAGGCGAAGGGTGAAAAACTCACGCTCAAGGAGAAAAAGGAACTCTCCGACGAAGAAAAGGAATACAAGTCCAAGCGCAAGCTGATTCAGGAAAAACTGATCAAATTCGCCACACGCATTCCCATCTTTATGTATCTGACGGATTTCCGCGAATACAGCCTGCGTGATGTCATCACGCAGTTGGAACCGGGGCTGTTCAAGCGTGTGACCGGTTTGGATGTAAAAGATTTCGAGTTGCTTGTTTCACTTGGCGTTTTCAATGGAGCTTTGATGAACGACGCCGTCTATAAATTCAAACGCTATGAAGATTCCAGCCTCAACTACACGGGTGTTGATAAGCACGAAGGTGAAGCCGTTGGCGGATATGACACGGTTCTTACTCGTGAGGAGTATGATCGGTTATTTGGCTCTCAACAAATTTCCTTAACTTCGCTGAACCAGGCATTTGAAGATGTTCCTGATTTGCCCGATGCTGACGATGCCGATTATTCCGATGATGAGGATGAGGATAGCGACGACTCCACGCCGCCCAAATCTACGGAAAAGCAACCCGAACGGGAAAAATCAATAATACAGAGTCATCCGGCGGCTCCGACAGGTAGGCCGCAAGTAGTGCCAACATTTCATTCCGTTTCGGCCCCTACGGCACAGGCCTCCGCAAAGCCTAAGGTTGATATCTCGGGCGTAAAAATCGGTTCATCGGTATCCCACAAGGCATTTGGTGAAGGTACTGTGCTGAAAATCGTGGGTGATAAGATAACGGTTGCTTTTGGAAAGGCCGAGAAAACATTCTTATTTCCACAGGCGTTTGAACAAGGCTTTTTGACGAAACGGTAAGTGAAGAAGCTATCATAATCTACTATGGATAAAATAATATAAAAATTTGCAGAAATGTGAATTTGAGCAAGAAGAAACAGAAGGATGTGTGACTAAAGAGTGCTAGATCAGAAAGCCATCGAAACCAAAGCAGTAAATGCCGTGAGAGATATCATCGTGGAATCTGATTATCTTGACCAGTTCATCGCGGATAATGACAAGGAACCATCTTTTGATGGCTTTGTGTATCTATATTCTGAAAAAGGGAAAAAGAAAGAAAATTTTGTTGGAAGAATCGCTGTTCAGGTAAAAGGCACAAAAAAGAAGATCCCTGCAAAAAAGACAATAATAAAATACCCTGTCGCATTGTCTGACTTGAGGAATTATTTAAGCGAAGGCGGTGTCATCTATTTTGTTGTGCATATTTCAAGTGATGGAAAGAAGCATAGGATTTATTACAATGACATGCTTCCGATTAAAATCAAAAAAATATTAGAGTATGCACCAGATCAGTCAACAAAAAATATTAAATTCGGACTTTTTCCTTCTGATATAAAAGTCGTTCAAACATTATTGTTTTCTTTTTATGAACATAAGAGAAAGCAAGCAATCTTGCATGATTTAAGTGAAATACCGTCAGTAGACGATCTGCAACAACAGAAATTATTGCAGGAACTTAGTCTGACTGTAGCAGGAACTGGACAATATCACAATCCAATTGATGCATTTTTGAACGAGGATATATATGTTTATGCAAAAGTTATTGGCACAGAAGTGCACTATCCTGTAGATTTGATTACCGATACAGCTGAAAGAATTATCTCGCATGAGGTGATTAATCGTATCTCTGTCAATGGTAAACAGTATTATGAAAAGTATGTCGTCCTCGATTATATTGATAAGGTCCAGCTTAAATTTGGGCAGAGTATTACTTTCACGTTTCCACGGTCTAAAACTGACTCACCAAAGCAGAAGGCGACAATTAACTACACTCCTTGTTCCTCCCTCCGCCAAAGAGCTACTGACTTGGCGTTTTGGATTGCTTTTGTGAAGGCTAGTGGATTTGAAATGAATGGAAAATTTACTAGGTTTCCATTAGATTCAAAGCTGACAGATGAAAGTTGCCAGAAAGCAAATGAAGAGCTCTCCTTTTTAGAAAATGTTGTAAATGTTTTTAGCATTCTACATATCACGCAAGACATTAATATTAAAAATATGTCTGAGAGAGATTGGCGAGAGCTCAATATTTTGTGTAAAGCTTTTATTGATAAGGAACCAATAAAAGGAATGCGTAAAGATCTTCCATTTTCTTATCAGCTACGAATTGAAGATGTGAGGATTGCACTTGTACATACCGAAATAGATGTAGATGATACTGCAAAAATCCATGATTTCTTTTCTGACCACTTTCTGTATGGATATACAGTAGAAGATGTTCGGCATTTTGCTCCGCCCTGCGCCATTATCGATCAAGAGGGATGGAAAATTATCTCAAATATTTATTTTGATGACATCCTTCCATCGTTTAGGAGAATTTATTTACAACATCATGATTATGAGATCTTTGTTGTTGCAAATAATTCCCTTCTTACAATATTGTTAGCGTATGACTCTTGTGGAAAAAAGGAGCTTCTTGAAACTGCAAAGCAGTTGTCACAATGGATATTTAAAGAATGTCCTGAAGAAACTTTATCAATGCCTATTCGCCTAATTAATTTTTTACAGGTGATGGGCCGAATCCGAGATTTGAACAAGGCTGAACGTATACAATTATTGGAACTCGCTGAAAACACAAATACTGAAGAGCGGATTAAAGTTGGGGCATACTTGTTACTTAAGAATAAAGATGCTGCCGAAATGCACTTTGATAGAATGAGTAGCGACCTTCAAAAAAGTTTTATTAAATGGCCTATCTACCATTTCTGGATC
>DOWI01000387.1 GCA_003519645.1 Oscillospiraceae bacterium | reverse complement strand
AATACCCATGGCGTATTCAGCAGATTCCATTCCGTGATTCCTGTCAATGGCGAGAATAGCTTTAAAATACCGCCAAAATCAAAGAAACGGAAATTCAGATAAGAGGATATAGCGATGGTCTGGGGCGGAACAATGATTGTGAGTACAACCAGCATAAAACCGATTCTGCTAGAGAAAAAGCGGAAACGCGCAAAGCCGTGGCCCACCACAGAACACGATACTACCGACGCCACTGTGCTACCAGCGGCGATGATAAAGGTCAGAATCGCAGATTCCCAATAGTTTAGAGCTTTTATGGCACCGTTAAAGCTTGCCAGAGAAATCTGCTTCGGAATCCAAATAACGCTGGGATCATGAGCCATAGCAGGATCCTGAAGTGATGCCGATAACATATAAAAGACAGGAAACAAGAATAAATAACTAAGACCAATGATAAACAGCAGGCGGAAGGTCTTTACCACGAAGCCTGATACTTTATATTTAAATATCTGAGGGCTTCTATGGTGTTTCAGCGTTAAATATTCCGCGAGCGTGTTAAACATGTGCACGCCTCCTAACTATGGTTTCGGGACAATCGGGAAAACACTATGAAAACAATTGCCAAAACAAGGGCAATAACGAAAAAATATGCCCATGCCATTGCTGACGCCCAACCCAACCGCAGAGTATTGATATTACTCAGCACTTGCAGCATGATGGCATTTTTTGAATCCGTGAACAAATCTATAATCGTATATATGACATTAACCATCGTAATCGGCAACAGCATGGGCAGGGTAATTTTCCAAAAATTTTCCCATGCGGTCGCTCCCTCGATTGCTGAAGCCTCATATAGTGAAGGAGAAATACTTTGCAGGCCTGCCAAAAACACAATCATCTGTATTCCTGTTTTCCACATTAGACTGAACATATTGTCAAATACTGCCGTTATGCTTCTGGTGACTGCCTCAGACATTCCAGCCTCCAGCAACAGACTGCGCAATGCCGAGCTGTGAGAAATTTCGCCCCCGGAAACCACATTGCCCGTAAATATACTGCTGGCAATCATATCTCCCTGCACAACGTCCATGGCGACACCGGTAGCGATAATGACCGGAAGAAAGAAGACAGCCCGTATAAAACCCCGCCCAAAAAACTTCTGGTTCAAAATCATAGCAAAAAACAAACTCGAAATTACAATAANNACTCTTCCAAAACAGGTCCAAGCTGCCGAAAATCAAATTTATTTTATAGTCTGCATCCTGTGCGAAAATGTAATTAAAATTTTTCAAGCCCATGAAGGACATGGTATATTCTTTTACATCAATTTTAACTGAGTGGAATGCAAAAAGCAGAGATTGAATCAACGGGTGCAGAAAAAACAACATGAATCCAATATAGAAGGGTAGCACAAAAAAGAAACCGTTCCAGCTATTTCTGGTCGTTAGATTCATTCTAAGTTTTCTCTTTTCCAAAACGCTACTCCCCCTCCGCTATGGCAAATCCCATTGGTGGTACAGTCATTTTGTTGACAGTGACCGCCTGATCACCATAATTTACATAGACACGGATTCCGCCCTCAAATGTAGTCTGTGTCACATAATCTCTTAATGTCTCATGAGCAACAATTTGCATGCCGTAGATTTTTTCCAATATAGGATGGTACTGAATATATTGTTCCTCAGCATCCTCCAGCCAAAAGGATACGGTTGTACTATACAGATGATCAAAACGCGTATCCGTTAAAACACTAGAATGGTTATGAATGCCTGCATACAGCAGCTCGCTCCCCGTTTCTACAGTTTTCAGAAAGTTTACTCGAGAGTCCGACTGGAGCATGGGGGCAGAGGTCATAGGGACGATTCCGTGAAATACGATCTGATAAAATGGTATTTCCTCGTCGAACATATCGTATCCACTGCAAGAGGAAGGGGCGTTGATAATTTTAGATGCATATGGAACCGCATATGCGTTTGCCTGCTCCAACATGATTTCAAGCCCCGCAGCTTTATATGTATCCAGAATTCTCAGAACGGATTGCTGCATATCCTCTCTGGTCGAAAATGAACGTGAACTTAAACTTGAGTAAAGCCGGTCGCCTATAGTGGATAACGAGATTGTCGGGCAATGCATCTTCTGAAAAGAACGCAGATATTTGTCTGCTACGGATTCTGCCGCAACCGGAGTTGCCAGACGCAAGCCCTCCACGCCAAGCTTCACAGCTCCTACGGAACGCAGATAATCCTGTTGATACACCGTTTTACCAAACGCTGTTTTAACTGCATCTTTGGACGCCCCCTCACGGTGGAGAATCAAATCTGTATCCGGGTATAGTTCTACTTCGTTTTTCACCGCAAAATTCAGAAGAGCCTTCCATTTCGTTTTTCCTCCCAAAATGGACATTGGAGACGCCTTCCGAGGAAGGCGGGCATTTAGTGCGCCTGCATTTTGCCACCCCAAATAGCGGATATGAATGGAAGACATTCCTGCGGAGCGCAGCTTTTCTATGTTTTCCTCGGCTTGCTGGTAGGTGGTCAGGGAAAGTTTTTTCATGTACTTTATCCCGAAAAAGGAAGTTGGCTTTTCAACGCTGCCATATAGGTCAAGATTTATTGCCGGGGTTTTATTTTGTTTCCTCAGCCCCTTTTCCTCAGTCAAATACTTTCGGTAGCGAGTAGCCATACCGGTGTATGAGCTATTTTTGGCATTCAGAAAATAATAACGAACTTGATATGTCTGCGACTTCAAATAAATATCTGAGCTGCGATAAAGCGGCTGCCGGTTATCCCAGTTTTGTGAAAACAGTATCATTTTAGACAATGATCGGTAGGTAAAACGGCTACTGACCGCATTGTATCCCGATTCTTCATGTCCGTTAACTCCGACGATTGAGGCTTCTGCCTCTCCTTGTGTAATAATACCTAAAAATCCGTTTCCATTGTTAACTGCGCCAAAAACGGGCAGCCTTACCGATTCCCATCTTCTTTCTTTGTATTCTTCTACTGTGGAAAGCTCATCACCGTAGACCGGTTTATCATATGTACCGACATTCTTTCCGCTGTTATAACGAACCAACGCACCACAGCCGTCGGGTATAAGTAAATAACCTTCATCCTCCCAATTTCCTGCGCCAAAGCTGGGCAAAAGCTGAATTGAAGTGACGAGGCAATCACCTTTCTCTTGAATCTCCCTCACCATAACCGATGCATTTAAATAATCCTTTTCCAGCGTATATTCCACCGGAATGATGATGTCCAGTTCGGTAAAATCATATACGACCCGAATTCCGTTTTTCAGCTTCTTTACATTTACTGTATCATTGCTGACACACCCCGCCTGGGAGTTTGCCTCTTCCGGCTGAGACATGCTAAGTTGATCACCCCGGTAGATATACTGCACCGCCAATTGGGAACGCATAAGCATTTTTCGGGGCCCTTTAGACCATTCATCTAGTTGGGAGTCATTGGGTGTACTGTACCATATTTTCCCGCTTGCTTTATTTTTGACAGCAAAAATTCCATTTTTCATATCAGCATACAGAATGTTGATCTCATTCTGTACAACTTCTTCATAACGTATCAAAAATGTTTCGTCGACCCATTCGTCTATGCCCAACTGCTGCGGGAACGCACCGGCATCGGAATCGCTATCCCTGTTGTCCACTGCTACTGCTGAATTAAGACAAGCAGATACGCAAATCAGCAGGAAAAGCGCCAATATTTGTTTTAAATGATTCGTTTTATTCAATAGAAACACCGTTCCTTTCCCGCTTAGCGGTCCTCGCAAAAACACCGACAAGTTTTACATCACGAATAGCGCAGTGATATTTCAGAAAAAATAGATGAAACAAAATTAACAACCTGTTGCATTAGGGTTAAGAATAGCATTATCAAAAAGGCGAGCACCGCCATTCCGAAAATCGTCAACAACAAAGCCCCAAGTGTTTGGGAAAATGAATATTGATGTATGCTATACATTCCGCAAAACAAAATTATAAAAGTCCACAGGTACCCCAACGTCATAATAACCCCAAGAAACGCTGCTTCTTCCTGTATCAAAAGATTCGACAGAATCAATTTGAGAAGAATGCTTGCCAGAAGGGGAAGGAGTGCATACGCAGTCACCGNNATTTCCTTGAAGGAGCCTTTTCCGCTCAGCAACGTGCAAACCGACCAGTTAGAGACGATAAAAAGGCAAAATATAATAACTGTTTTCAGTAACATAACGCCTGCACTATAATCTGTTATTCTGTTCTTATTAAATGGAACTCCTGTAAAAAAATACAGCGCCGTTTCAAGTGCCAGCCAAAGAAAAACCAACAAAATTGATAACCGATAGGATTGTAATTTCCGCGTTTTAAACTGATCGAATCCCTCAATCGGGTGAACAGCTGTATAGACAGGGAAAGCGTATTTCGTTTCGATCAAAGAAAACGCCGACCCTTCCACGATCGAAAAACGTTTTTTTAGTATGCGTGCCAGCCACACCAAAAGTCCGATAATAAGCACGCCCACCGCTGCAATAGCTACGAGATTTCTATTAATAAATTCTTTGCGGTATTCTCGAAAGGCTTTTGAATATTCGGAATTATAATTACCTATGCGAAATTGTTCCATCGCTTCTTGATAACGACCTTCACTGTCATAAGCCATTCCGATTCCGTAATAAGGATACCGGCTGTTAGAGTTCTGCCGTAAAACGGCTTCCCATGCAGATCTTGAGGCGGATGCGTCCTCAATACCAGTCAAAAGAAACGCCTTACGCAAATCTATGGCATAGCGGGTTGGTATAAAGTGATGTATACAGTTTTTCCCGCCATCCAGCACATAGACGGTTCCGTTTACAGCTTCAACCGCCTTGGGTGCTCCAAAGGTCCCTGATTGATTGCCGTAAGCGCCCATTGCAGTCATCATCTGGCCATCCTTTGTATACTGCAGCACTTTTCCCTTTCCTTTGTCCAGCAGATAGATAAACCCTTCACTTTCAACGGAAACGTCGCAGAAATTCACATCTCTGGCGTTGGAAAAATAGTTCCTATTCCATTCAAGATCGCCGAACAGAAGGTCTTTCTCACCAATTAAGACATTGCTGCCCTTATAATTCATCCGCCGCAACATATTGGATTCCGCTATACCGTTTTTATCGGCTGAAACTGTATATATAAACCCTTTCGAGTCGAGAGTCATATTCAAATAATTAACAGGCGTCACTTCGCGGATCGCCTTACGCTGTTCTTTGGTCAAAAATTTTTTGATTACAAAATTTTTGATAACTTCCGCTGTCACCTTTATGGTGTTACTACCAAAAAAAGTGACAAACTCACCCTCTGGTGAAAAAACCATGATACCCAGATTTATACTTTCTGCAATTACAAGTATCTGACCTTGGGCGTCTACCTGCACCTTTGTAGCCTTAAATGGTGCATCCGTATTTACCAGCGCCTCATCCGGCCGCTCTATAATTCGTTCAACCATTCCCTTTGGAGATATTATCAATACACGATTGTTTTCTGTGTCTGCTATGTAATACCGCCCCGCCTTGTCTACCGCAAGCCCCTGTGCTCCCTTGAAATCCACTATGCTTCCGTCCTGAAAAGCAAACGGTCCAAGGATTTTTCGTAGTGTCAGGCTCGAATTCAGAGCCAGAATACGTCCATTGCCGCTGTCCAGAATATAAAAATTATCTGTACCGTCATAAACAAAATCACTGGGATCGTTCATGGGTTCTTCCAGCCCCAGGCTTTTAGAATTAATAATACCATTTGGAACATATCCAACAGGTGCCGCTCTCGACTCCTCATAATTATTATACTCATAGCCCATATAAGGAGCATATTCCACAGGCCTCGCCAAAACCCGCACCGAACCGCTCAGGATCAACGCAATAAGCATGGTGCATCCAATCATTCTTTTTCGTATATGATTCATCTGATCTGATCCTCCACCCTATTTTAATCCTGAATGTGTCATGGTTTCCATGATGGAGCGCTGAGAAAAAATAAAAATGAGAATCGGAGGGAGCATAAGCAAAACGCTGACGGCGCTTCCAACCCCCGCGCGAAAAATCCCGGCAGCCGAAATGGAGGATAACACCGACGGCAATTGTTTTAAATCTTCACTGTAAATATACTGTTGCGCACCGTTGTTATTCCATAGCCCTTGAAAGGTGAAGATTAGTAAGGTTGCCAGCGCCGGCTTCACACTCGGCAGGGCGATTCGGAAAAAAGCTGTCCACTCCCCTGCACCATCAATCCGAGCAGCTTCAAGGGTTGAATCCGGTATAGCAACAAGCATAAATTGTTTCATAAGAAATACGCCCATGCTGCTTGCCATAGCTGGCATAATCATTGCCCAATAGGTATCGACCATCTTGAGGGAGGAGATCACCATATAAGATGGAATAGCCGTCACCTCGGGCCGAAAAAGCAGCGTCAGTATGATAAGACCGGTTATGAGGTTTCCGCCTCTAACATTGCCTTTTGCCAGAGGAAAGGCTGCCAACGAAGCAATAATCAGATACAAAAGAGTACCGCAAACAGACACAAACAGACTGTTGAAAAGATATCGGGAAAAAGGCACCCACAAATTCCCTGCCAGAAAAAACACCTGCTTAAAATTACTGAGTGTGGGATTCCTGACAAAAAAGCGCGGGGGGAATGCAAATATTTCTTCAATAGGTTTAAACGCCTGAATCACTGCGTATGCAATGGGCAAAAGCATAAATGCACAGATTAGCAGTAGGAACAGGAATATTCCTATTGTCCCCGCACGGGACCTGGACAGCTGAACCTTGCTGTCCTTAGATTTGCGCGTGAATTTTGGCTGTATTAGATGAAGAATACGCTCCATAACTACGTTCTCCTGTTCTTCCTCACTTCGCTCGCGTCAATTGAATTTCTTTAATACCTTGTCTATGACCGCCCATGCCGCAAGCATTATTGCAAACAATACCACCGCCAGAGCAGAGGCATAGCCCATTTCATATCGGATGCTGCCGAAATCCATAATATGCAG
>DOWI01000134.1 GCA_003519645.1 Oscillospiraceae bacterium | reverse complement strand
CGAACTTCTCTTGACACTAGCGATAGGTAACGCTGTACCCTTATGATACCATATTGTCCCGAATAGTAAACAAGGAATAAAAGGATAAAAAAAGAGAAGCAATCTTTCTAATAAAGACTGTATCTTCCACACATCAAAATTATTCTTCTAAATTAACTCTCTATGCTGGTACCCATCCGGGTACCGACCTCATCTGAGAGCTTAACTGCTTCTTCCTTGAATTTCTTGTCGTATTTCCGTATAACACACCATCTTGCCTTTGTTTCATTTTNNATTTTGGTGTGCTTGCCCTCTGCATTTTTACGATATCGTTCCATTTGATGGTTGTTGCATTTTGGGCTGCAAATCTGATATGATTTTGTCATGAGGACTGTCTCTCAATACACATTTTTTAAGGTAGTAATTTGTTAATAAACGACATAAAAATAATATGTAATGACATATTTATCTTATCAAATAGCGCATATATTATAATAAGGACAGATATTTTGATTTATTTGTAAATATTTTGTGCTTGATTATTGCATGGGAGGTGCTGGTATGCAGATCAAACGGCAGGAAATCATAAAAAGGCTAAATGCGCAGATAAAAGTAAACGGACACATTATCGGAGTGGCTGCAGGCAGCGGCATGACTACCAAATACAGCGTACTGGGCGGCGCGGATCTCATTCTCGCACTGAGTGCAGGCCGTTTTCGCCAGACCGGCCGCGCTTCGTTAGCCAGTTATCTTTGCTACTCAAACAGTAATTGCATCGTTATGGATTTCGCTTCCAGAGAGCTTATGCCGCTCATGCCAAATACTCCAATCCTTTTCGGTATAAATGCCACCGACCCAAATATCAATTTAAAAAAGTACATAACAAGAATAAAGAACGCCGGCTTTGATGGAATAAACAACTGGCCAACCATGGGACTTATAGACGGGCAATTTCGCGAAGCTTTGGAAGAAGAGGGTCTCTCTTACTCCAAGGAGACGGAAGCCATCAAGTTCGCCCACGAACAGGACATGTTCACGCTGGCCTTTGTGTTCGACGAAATGCAAGCGGAACAAATGTTAAGAGCGGGTGCCGATGTGATATGCGCCCATTTGGGGCTGACCACCGGCGGCGTCTTGGGCGCAAAAAAGGTTCAATCCTTAGACCGGAGCAGAGTGCTGGCTCAGCAAGAGTTCGATGTCTGCGACAGGATCAATCCCAATGTTATAAAAATGGTCTACGGCGGTCCGATCAAATCTCCTCTGGATGCCAAATATTTTTACGACAATACTGAATGCCAGGGCTTCATCGGGGGTTCTTCCTTTGAACGCATTCCTGCGGAAAAAGCCATTATGAATACTACTAAATCATTCAAATATTCAAATAACACTAAAGAGGAGGATAGCCTTATAAAAGTTCTGGCCGGTCAGGCCTACGACTACGACTATGTCGAATTTATAAAAGATCATATCAAGAACAACTACTGCAAACCGATATATTTAAGCGAGTTGGCTTTGGCGGCCCACGTTTCCACTCCGTATCTCAGCGCTAAGTTCAAAAAAACAGTAGGCTGCAACTTTACAGAGTATTTAATACGTTTCAGAATGAATAAAGCCTGCGAATTTCTCAAGGAGAAAGGGACCCCTGTCGGAAAGGTGGCCGAACTGGTTGGATACCCTGACTATATACAGTTTACTAAAACATTCAAGAAATATAAGGGAATGACTCCGACTGCATATCGAGCAAGTATCAGTGTAAAGTAATTTGTATAAGTCGCAACAAACATTAAATAAACACAACAACATATTAAGCTAACATATACAATTTTTTTTTGCTGATGGTAGAATTAAAACATAGTTCCCCTGTTGATGTTTTTTATTGACGCAAGGATCCAACGTCAGTAAAAGACAGATGGCGGAATTTTAAGAATTAGAAGGAGGTGTACTTAGAAAGTGAAAACAGTAGCGATTGCCGGTACTTTTGACAGCAAGGGAAAAGAATTTCTTTTTCTTAAAGAACTGTTTGAGGAAATCGGTTTAAAAACACTCACACTTCATACGGGAACCTTCAATCCGGCGTTTACACCCGACGTATCTAATAATGAAATTGCGGCTGAGGCTGGTGAAAATTTGTCCGAAATCGTTGCAATGAAAGACCGCGCCAGAGCCACTTGAGCTATGTCTCGTGGTGTAGAGAAGATAATCCCCCGCCTCTACAAAGAGGGAAAATTTGATGGAATCATCTCTTTGGGCGGCTCCGGCGGCACTTCAATTATTACTCCCGCCATGCGCGCCCTGCCCATCGGAGTTCCCAAAATCGTAGTTTCCACAATGGCATCAGGCAATACAGAACAGTATGTAGGCACTAGTGACATAATTCTTATTCCTTCTATCGTTGACGTGGCAGGACTCAATCGGATTTCAACCAGAATATTCAGTAACGCTGTGTTTGCCATGGCTGGCATGCTGGAGCACAAGTTGACAAAGAAAATTGAGAAAAAACCGCTGATAGCGGCATCCATGTTTGGCGTCACTACCCCCTGTATCGATCAAGCCAAAAATTACCTTGAGTCCAAGGGCTACGAAGTTCTGGTATTTCACGCGACCGGTACCGGCGGGCGCACCATGGAGTCACTCATACATAATGGATATTTCAAAGGCGTGCTGGACTTGACTACCACCGAGTGGTGTGATGAGCTTTTCGGCGGAGCCCTGAGTGCCGGCCCTCACCGCAGTGAGGCCGCAGGCCTCTGCGGGATACCCCAGGTGGTGTCTGTGGGTGCCTGCGATATGATCAACTTCGGCCCCTGGGACACAGTGCCGAAGCAGTATCTGAAAAGGAATCTCTATCGGCATAATCCGACCGTTACTCTGATGCGCACCACCGTCCAGGAAAACGAGGCTATCGGTAAAAAATTGGCGGAAAAATTAAATATGGCTAAAGGAAAGACCGCCCTTTTTCTGCCCTTGAAAGGTGTTTCCATGATCGACGCCGAGGGCCAGCCTTTTTATGGCCCTGATGAGGATCAAGCTCTGTTTAACACCTTAAGGCAAAACATAAACCGGGACGTGGTGAAACTCTATGAAATGAATTGCCAGATTAACGACAGGGAATTTGCCATTGCCGCTGCCAAAAAGCTCATAGAAATGATAGAGACATAAAAGAGGCGGATTGGCTTGAAGATAACCAGGTTTGACATCTCCGTTACTGTCCTTGCGGGTCTCTCCTGTTTCTTTATGGTTATTCCAGTGGTCAAATTTCCTGTTTTGGGGTTGTTCATAGGGTGGGCATGGTACTTTGCGGAAGGAGTAAAACCCACTGCCTTCAAGCGTGTAATACCCCCTATACTGTTCGGGTATGCAATGACTGTGATCTCTGCGATCGTTTTCGCTGCCGCGAACTCAAACATCTGGGCACTTGCGGCCATTGTGGCTGTAATCGTATTCGGCATTATGTTATCCTGTAAAGGTAATATCTTTGCCGTGTTACTGGCGTTCTATAATGCCTTTTCCTGTTTTCGCCGGTTACTACGCTGAAAATTTTCCTGCTATCGTTCAGAACGGCGTCTGGGCGGACTGGAAAGACGGCGTTGTGGATCGTCTTTTCAAATGTTGTAGGTCAGTGCTTCGGCTAGTTTAAAATCAAGCTGAGTGTAAGCCGACAACAGTAAAGAAACATAGAAAATCATTTATGGAGGAAAATATCATGCTGTATAAGTCTCGAAAAGAAATATTGGCTGACTTCAAAGCACAGGTTGCCGAAGGTAAGATTCTAGTCGGTGTTGGGGCTGGCACCGGAATTACCGCAAAAT
>DOWI01000438.1 GCA_003519645.1 Oscillospiraceae bacterium | reverse complement strand
ACTTTTATATAATACGAGGAGTAGCACGGTATGATTTATTTTCTATTCGGTCTGTTTTTGGGCGGGTTTGTCGGGGTAACTTTGATGGCACTTCTGCAAATCAACCGCTGCAATTACCGTGAAAAGGAGGATCATGATGGCCGAAATCATCAACAGTCTTGATATTGACCGTTGGAGTGAGCCGGACGAAAATCGTAGGGTAAAGCATCTTGGGATGATAAGAGCGCAAGACGCTTTTGATATGCTGGAAGCTCACCTAAAGAGTAAGAACCTGCTGCCGGACGAGTATTTTTTATTTTCGTCCGAAAATTTTGAAGGGAATAACGGTGAACTTCCCGATTATATGACCGCGATCTGTCATACGAATTTCGGAGCCAGCGAAGGCATCTATATTGACATTGTGTTAGAGAGCGAAAAAAGAAGAACCCACTTTGCGACCGGAAAAACATTGAAAGAAAATACCGACGCCTTTTTTCAAATGTCGAGAATCGCCGCCGAATGCTCCCTCATGATGAACGGCCGGGGAATAACTTATGAAAAGCAAAATATTGAGGCGGTATTTACCCCAGAGGAATCCCTTGCACTCGGCGCGGTTATCGAAAAGAAGCTATGCGAGTACAATGCACCGGAAGATGAAAAAATGCTGGAATTGCTGTTTGAAAAGGTATACCCATTTGATGACCGATACGGGACCGCGCCGGAGAGCGAAGTCACAGAAGAAAACGAATTGGAAATATAATGGGGGAAGTAAAATGAATGATTTGACACGTTACAGGCTTTGCGCGGGAATGAAAACAACCCCTTCCGCAAAACTGATTTATTTCTATCTGCTGGACGTATCTGATAAAAGTGAAGTGGTAATGTCAATTGTTAAAATTGCCAAGGCTGTAGGGCTTTCACGGTCTGCGACCGGCCGATCTCTGCACCGTTTGAAACGGCTGGAACTTATCAGCATTTCCCCAAGGTATACCGAGGACGGCGGCAGGTTGGCAAACCAATATCAATTAAAATGAGGTGGTTATGTGTCTGTTAAAGAAGATGCTTTAAAGAAAATGGATCGGGAAATTGCGGACTTTTTTCGGTCTATGGATACGGAGCCGGATAAAGCGGCGGTTGAAAAACTACAAATCTATACGCTGATCCGTCATGAGCTTGACAATATTCCCCTGAACCCTCCGCAAGTTGAAGCCCTATACGAATGCTCCAGTTTACTGAAAATGGTGGACAGCACATTTGATGTTCATATGGTGAGAGATAAGACCCCTGATTATACCGACCTTACGCGTGCTTTTGCAGAAGATGTGTATCGTGAATACCGCATGGACCGTCTTTGGGAGAGGATGAGCCGTGAGAATAAAGAATTTCATGAAAAATTGCTTGTTCTGCCGCCAGAGAAAATTATTGATAGCGCGTCTGAAATTGCTGTCAAAAATGACATTCTCCTGTTGGTGGAGGACAATTCATTTACCTTTCAGCAAATTGATGCGCTATTGACCCTCGAACATCCTTTGCATGATATATATGAAAAATGGACGGATACGGAAACCAACTATATGGATATGCTGCTCGAAGTATTGGAAGAACTCACAGCCGAACAGGACGGATTTTTGAAAAATAACGACAGTTTGGATACGCAAACATCCGATGAGGTCATTCGCGTTTTTAACACTATGTACGTCGTTGAGGGCGAGGAAGATTTTTCCGAATACGAAAATGACGAGGTTGAGGATGAGGACTTGGAGCCATGAATCTGCTGATTGTAAAAGGCAGCTTGTTCGCGGCTCTGCTGATAACCGCCGCCGTATGGGACATGCGGAAACGGCAAATCCCTGATGGTATCCCCCTTGTTATCCTGCCGGTTGGAATAATCGGTCTGTCGTTTACAGGATTATTGAGTTCCCTGATTGGAGCAATCCTGACTGCCTTGCCGTATTTTTTGGCTTCTGTTCTGGTAAAGAAAAAGGACAGGTTGGCTGTTGGGGGCGGTGATGTAAAGCTGATGGCGGGGTGCCGGTTCATCCTTGGCGTATGGGGCGGTATACTGCAAAGTATCCTGGCCTTGTCTCTGGCGGTGCTTGCGGGAATGGTGGTAGCCGCTTTAAAACGTAAAAAAGTAAATCAGATTGNNATACCGCTTGCGCCTTTTATCTGCGCGGGCGGTATCTTTGCTTACTATGCGGTAATTGCCGCAAAATTTTAATGGGAGGTAATTCAGTTGAAAAACATCTTCAAAAACCGCATGGTAATCGGGGTTATCTGTATCGTACTTTCCCTGATTGTCTGCTTTGGCATAACGCCCCTTTTCAGTGCCGGAATGAGAGCGCAAACCGATATTGTCCGAGTGAAAGAGGATATTGAGCACGGGGACAAAATTACGGACGCTATGGTCGAGGTGGTATCGGTTGGAGCGCACAATCTTCCCACCGATACGGTCAAAAGCAAAGATGAAGTAGTCGGCAAATATGCAAAATATGACCTTGTTCCCGGTGATACCATCCTCTCCGGCAAACTGTCCGCCGACCCGCTGACCGAATACGAATATCTGACAAAGCTGGACGGCTCAAAGGTTGCCGTATCCGTAACGATNNCGACAGCGATACAGGTGTGGTGGAGACGCCGCCCGAACTGCGTTACGTAGAGGTTTTGGCCTCCACCACCAGCGCGGGTATAGACAAAGTATATACAGGAACGAGCGGCGAATCAGATGATACTGAGGATTCTGAAAAGAACCTACCGTCCTCCTTAACGCTTCTGGTCAACATGAAGCAAGCCGAGATTTTAGCCGGTTTGGATTCCAAAAAGAGTTTCCATACCGCTTTAGTCTACAGGGGAAGCCGGGAACAGGCTGAAAAATTTCTTGCCGAACAAGACAAATATTTTACAGAAGCGAACGGAGTTGAAAGTAATGCAAAGTAACCAGAGTAAGATGCTCGCTGTTTGGGGCAGCCCGTCCAGCGGGAAAACAACGACCTCAATCAAATTGGCTGCCGAACTTGCCAAGCAAAAAAAGAATGTGATTGTTGTCCTCTGCGATCTGGTTGCTCCGGCTCTGCCCTCCGTCCTGAAGGCCAAAAAGACGCCGGAGGNNCAAAAACCCATATATCTCACTGTTGGGTTATAAGGCTTGCGACAATGTCTACACCTACGCCGAATATACCAAGGAGCGGGCGGTGGATATGCTGGTGCTGCTTCGCCATATCGCGGACTATGTAATTGTTGATTGGTCAAGCGCACTGACCGACAGCATTCTTTCCACGGCCGCCCTTGAAGTAGCCGACAATGTGCTAAGGCTTTGTTCCTGTGACCTGAAAGCAATCTCCTACTATATGTCCTATCTGCCCTTAATTGCAGACAGCAAATTCAAAGCGGATAAACACATCAAGGTATTATCCATGACCCGACCCTATGAGGGGAGCGCGGAATACGAAAACGCTTTTGGCGGTGTGAAATTTCGCTTACCCTATGCCCCGACAGTAGAGGAACAGGCTGCAACACTGAACCTGATTGAATCTTTTTCCGGGAAGGATGGGAAAACCTACGAGCCTGTGCTTGCCGCAATCGCACGGGAGGTGTTTGGAAATGGCGAATAATATTGCATTATTCTTTGATACAGGCAAAAATAAGATGGAGTTTTCCGAGGTTCTGACCGAAGTACAGAAATTTCTTGCCCGAAAATATGCTTCGCTTATCACGAACAATCCGGAGGAACAACGACGGCAGATTACTGCGTATATCGCAAAATATATTGCCGACAACCGCTACGGCGTGGAGGGATTGGATAACGATACTCTGGTGGAACGACTGTATTCTGAAATGGCTGAGTTTTCATTCCTTACAAAATACCTGTTCGCGCCGGATGTGGAGGAACTGAATATCAACTCATGGAAGGATGTCAAAATCACCTATT
>DOWI01000238.1 GCA_003519645.1 Oscillospiraceae bacterium | reverse complement strand
ATGCTGTATTTTCAGGGTGCGCTCTATGAAGATGAGAATGATTTTGGCCAGGCAATTGGGACCCTATGGGGATTAATGGATGCTTATGACCCCAAACTCTACGGCTTCGAATATACACCCGAGCTTGCTCCCTATTTTAATTTGGGTGCTAGTGCTAAAACAGGTGCAAGGATGGCACGTCCGGTCAAAAAAGTTTGAAATAGCTGAGATATGGAGATAGAATAAATGCCTAATACTCAAAACCGTTTATTATACATACTAAACTTACTGTACCGTGAATCCGATGAGGAACACCCCATTACCATTACTCAGATTCTTGAACGGTTAGAAAAAGCAGGGATTGAGGGCAATCGGCGAACTGTTGCTCATGATTTAGAGGTGCTATCTGACAACGGGTTTGATATCATCTGCAATAAGAGCCGCCAAAATCAATATTTTATCGGGGAGCGTCACTTTGAAATCCCGGAATTAAAATTGTTGGTGGACGCAGTGCAAGCATCAAGATTTATCTCCGCTAAAAGAAGCAAACGGTTAATCGGGAAACTTTCTTCCTTCGCAAGCGTTCATCAAGTGGCAGGGCTTGACCGTCACTTATATGCAGATAAGCAAGTCAAAGCGGAAAATGAACAGGCACTCTACACAGTAGACTTATTAAACGACGCCATAAATAAGCAAAAACAAGTATGCTTTAAATACTATGAATACAATCAAAACAAAAGAAAAGTGTTTAAGCACAAAGGACAAAGATATCGCTTTTCTCCGTACAGTTTAATTTGAAACAATGACTGTTATTATGTTCTCGGTTATTCGGAGAACCATGATAAGATTGTTAAATTCCGGGTTGAGCGAATAGCTGCTCTCGAAGTTGTTGAAGCTGTTGCTGTACCAAAACCAAAGGGTTTTTGCTTAAATAAATATGTTAATTCGGTTTTTCAAATGTACGATGCAGAAATAAAAACAGTAACTTTGCTTTGCGATAATTGTATGATGAAAACGGTAATAGACCGCTTTGGAAGTACTGTTCCCACACGCATCGTTTCATCCGACCAATTTGAGGCGATAGTTGACGTATCCGTCAGTCCCACATTCTTTGGATGGATTGTGGGTTGCGGAGGTAAAATTAAAATCAATGCCCCGGAAGATGTAAAAGCAGAATATCAGGGCTTATTGCAGAAACTTGTCGATGATGTTAAACAACCTCAAAAACATGATTAAATCTTATAACCGTTGAAACCCTTATAAATTCAGGGTTTGCAAATCCATAAACAGTGAGGTGGTCGAAAAAACGACCACCTCATTTCTAATTTCACAAAATCTATTGAAACAGTTAAAAATGTTTGCTATAATATGGATAAGTTAGCAACATTGAGAACCCAGAAAGGAGCTTGCAGCATGGATAGCAAAATGACCTTTGGCAGCTTTTTGATAAAGAAGCGCATGGAGCAGGAATTGTCTGCCCGACAGATTGCCAATGCGCTGGGCATATCCGCGGTTTATGTGTGTGACATTGAAAAAGACCGACGACCTGCTCCGGCCGATATGCTGAAAAATCTGCCTCGAATTTTACAGTTGTCCGAAACCGAAACCAATCTTATGCATGATCTCGCCGCCAAATCCCGAAATTCGGTCAGTGCCGATCTGCCTGAATACATCATGGAAAAAGATATTGTTCGGGCAGCACTCAGAACAGCTAAAAAACATAATGTAACGGACAAGCAGTGGGAAGATTTTATAAAGCGTATCACAAAAGATTCAAAATAATACTGAATCGGAAAGGAGCCGCTATGCCGGTTATATTCTTTCGTCCGCAGACACTTGAATCCATTGCCCGCAAATCACTCAGCGAATATGATACCGCATACCTGGGTAGACCTCCCGGACCGGTACCGATTGAAACAATTATTGAAAAAGTATACGGCCTATCGATCGAATACAAATACCTAACCAATAATGGACGAGAGCTTGGCCGTATGATTTATGATGATGGCATCACAACATATTTTGACAAAGACATCGATGACTATGCTTTGATGTCTGTTCGCGGCGGCACGATATTGATAGATGCTTCTCTGTTGGAACAAGAATCCCTTTATGGTAGGCTTCGGTTTACTCTGGCGCATGAGCTTTCCCACTATTTGCTTCATAAATACGTATTCAGCGGAACCGGAACCGCAGCTGCGCTATACCAAAATGAAGTTGACGAAGATGCGACAGAATGGCAGGCCAATTATCTGGCGCAAGCTATCCTTATGCCTAACGGACAGGTTAAACGCTGTTTTTATGCCCTTCGCCCTACCTGTAAAGGCAAACAAGAGTATATTTGTCAAATGGCAAAAATTTTTGAGGTATCCAAACAAGCAATGGAAATTAGATTAAAGGGTTTCTCATTAATCTAAACACATCGTATTTTTTTGCCCACGATATTCGCAAATGTGCTAATTTTCGACAAAAAAGGAGGAATGGCCATCGTGCAAAAAACAATGATAAAAAAACAGAAGTTCATGATTCAATGTGTCGGTTGCAAAAAACCGCTTAGCAACGACTGCAATGACCGACCGTTCCGGACGGAAATTTTCAGAAAAATATGTGAGGACGATTACGACAAAATCACACGGTGTCCACGCTGTCTAATATGGAACGGTGTTTATAAATAAAAATTAAATATTGTACATTCAGATAACTGAGTACGAGCCTACAGCCGGAAACGCTGGTATTGATAATCCAGTAGGAGCGAGCTTACGAAATGCCGACGAGTTATAGCTTTTAACGCTATATCTTGCCGGCTTTTTTTATTGTCCTTTTTGCGTTAAAAGCAGAAAGGACTTTTTATGTTTTATGACCAATGGCAGTGCCAAATTGCCAAATTTCCCTGACCTCCGATTTTTGATTTCAGCTTATATCAAAAATCGAAAATTCGGAGGAAAAAAATGAAAAATTATCGTGACAGCGATTATGCTGCCAACAAAAAAGCGAAAGGTATCGTTTACCGTTTTGCTAATCAGACCATTGAAATCACATTAGAGGACTACTTGCGAGAGAGTCCTGATAAGAACGAAGCAGATTTCACAGAACTTAAATCTCTTTCAGATGAGATTTATCTCAAACAGGTACGCGCCGAAAATGCACAAACCAAAAAGAATGTGTCCATTCACAGCTTGGAAGCAACCACTCTGTGCTGTGTTGCATCTCCGGAGAACACTTTGATTGCGGCGGAGGAGCAAGCAGAAAACCAAAGACAGCGGCGAAAAATCGCAGCTAAGGCGTTATCCACGCTGACCGAAGTTCAGCGGCGGCGGTACCTCATGTACGTTGCTGATGAATTTACAATTAGGCAAATTGCTGACTTAGAAGGTTCACATTTTACCTCCGTCAGCGAAAGTATATGTGCTGCAAAACAGAAGATTAAAAAATATTTGATGAATATCTAAAAACACCCCTACAAAACAGGTTTTAAAGTGCATTAGGTGAGAGGGTTGGAAACCTCTTGTGGGATAGGCGGCTATGAATAAGCCGCCCCCCTCCAAAACTGAATAAATCAATCGTCAAATACATTCCCTTTTTCCGTGAGTCCCTCGGATGGTGCGCAGGACCCTTGTAGGCATTGGTCTTTGGCCTCTTCGTCATCTGGATGCTTGCATGGACGGCCTTTTTGGCGGGAAACATAGCCATTGGCGATGAGTCGGGTTTTGCGGTTCTGACGTGCCACCAACTGTTTGATTTGAGATTTTGTGAGTCTGTAACTTTCCGCAATTTGACGGTTTGTTTCTCCTGCAATATTCTTTGTACATCAAGGGGTTTGGTAGATTTTATGTTATTGAAACGAATACATAGGTTTCATAACATCTTCTGAAAATCAAGCATGCAAAAACCCTAACTGTTAAGAGTGATGAGAAACCAAAACCCAGCACTCCAATGGCATCATCAGCCTCACTCCAATGGCATTGAACACCCAATAGAATGGCATTCACATATGTGTTTATATGCCTTTTTTATCGATAAACAAGAGTTATAGAATTTATGGCAAATTATATCCATATTACTCCTTTGAATTGGTTATTTGAGAATCAATATCTTTTTTAGGCTGACTTGACTTTTTTGCTCTTTTCTTTTTCTTTCTTTTCAACCGACCGGTGACAAGGAAAAATAAAAACAAGCAGCCCACCGGGACAAACACATGATAAAGCAGTCCACGAACACCCATCTCATCAAAATCGGCTAGCATAGAAGGCTTGTTGATATAAGGAAAGAAAGAGAAGTACCGAATGCGCTCGGTTCGTGTTTCACCTTCATCTAACTGAGGCCATGATTCATCGCTGAGATATATCACATAGCCCTTATATTCTTTGCCGTTAACATTAAAATAGTAGCCTTTTGAAACGGTGCGGGAACGGTTTTCTCCCGCATTCGTATTATCAAGTCTGCTGTCATAGCTGTCTATTGTGCCCATTACAGTATCGCCCCAAAGCCCAAGCGCCAGCGTAGAAAGGCTGTTGTATGCGGCAAAGAGCAAAACGGCGCAAATCAGGATGCGTATAACTATTGGGATTTTATCGTTTTTTTTAGCCAATGTAAAACACATCCTTCGTTATTTTTTCTCTAGAATATATACGCTGAGATTTCTTTGACCACCCTCTGTTTCACTCAGGAATGTGTATTTGGCTCTGTGTCCCACTGATATGATTTCAACGGTGTGAGTAACAGTCGTAGTGCCGTTTTGGTAAGTAATTTCATAGCGTGTATCACTGAATTTTTCCAGAACATGCTCAGTCAGATAAGGGTCGCTGTAACTTTTCAGAGTCAAGCTTGGTCCGTTGTAATGTAACCATACCTCGGCAGAGGGCTTTTCCCAAGGTTCGTAGTCCTCTTTTTTATCTATTTGCATCATGCCTTCTCCCGGAATAAACAATTCAGCTCGGATCATATAAGAGGAATAATCCCCGGAAATGCTGTTAAGTATATCGTCCTTATTTCCTTTTGGCTTAGCTTTAACAAGGATAGTATATAACGGTTCGCCGGAATATTCACCCGAATAGGACCCTGAGAGGGAAAAGCTGACTATTACATCAGGCTTTTTTTTGCTCAGCAAGTCCTCTTTATATTGATAAAGCCAGATTTTTGACGGTGATTCCAACGCCTCATAATCAGATTTTTGAAAGCGGAGTATGCATTTGCCTGTGTTATCGAACATCGCAAGCATATCTTCCAGTTCAACATGCATATCCTTCGGATATTCGAGTACAGCATACCAGCCGGCAAAAGCCTTTGGATTGGTGTTATCTAATGATACTATGGTGACATCGTACCATGGATTTGCCTCCTTAACCGGTTCCTTTGTAACGGGAGGAACGCTTGTCGGGGTGCTGCTATCGGTGTCTTCACTTGAGGCTGGTTCAGTTTCTTCGGTTTGGTTCACTTTCCGAGGTTCCAATACTACTGTCTGAGTGTTTTCGGAGAAAGACTTTAAGGTTACAGATTTCAGCTTTTTGCCGCTTTTTATATCGGCAGATGTCCGATACAGCTCCAGTGTCATCGGAAAACCTGCTTTAAGGTGCGCCCGCAGGGTGAAGGTTATTTTGCCGCCGCCGTCGCTGTTTAATTTGCCCGTCCACGATGATGGATCGGCCGTAGAGGAAAGGGGTGCTAAACGCGCGTAACAGCCCGCCCAGGTGGATTTCTCACCTTTGTCCTTATCTTCCTGAATTATAATTGAAAACTTCGTATTATAAAAATCAGCTAATTTGTTGTATTCCTTTTCTCGTTCAATTAAGCTGTCCAAATACATATTTCGGCACATTGTGCGGAATACCGAGTTTAAATATTCATAAAGCTGTGATTTATGAATCGCCGAAATATTTTCTCTGTCTTTTTTCACGGGCCACGGGTATTTTGACAATTTCCCGTTTTTTTCATAGGCATCAATCCAGGATTCCCAATCTGTCCCCGCAACAGTCCAATATTCATTTACATAACGGTCGATTTCCGCTCTCATCATGTCCAGTACCAGCTGCGGATTATCCTTGTTCTTTTTATAATATGATTCAAAAAGCGTTCGCCAATCGTTCAGAGCCCGGCTATTTTCTTTGCGTTTATAGTAAGCGTCATACATGTTTTTCGTGCTTTTGTATTTATTGGCTACCGCAAAAGTTTGAACATCGGATAAAGCAAGATCAATCATCCCGACACTTAAATATGCCAGCTTGATAGAAGGTGTTGCAAAATTAATCGCAATGTCCAGACTGGATTTTACGGCGGTGAAAGTCGTTTCGGCAGATCGAAAACCGTTGTTGTAAGCATTGCAGGCCAGTTGTGCGCAGGCGGTGCTGACACCAAGCCCCGACATGAAATTTTGAAAGGGTTTGGTTACCCAAGCATCATACGCTTCTCCCAGTGAAAAAAAGGTATGTGCGTTAGCGGCAGCAAAATATCTGAGTGTATCGGTGGTTTCCAAAAAAGCGGCGGCAGCATTCTCCTGCCATGAATCGCTTTGCTCGGCAAAGGCCTGTACTATTGCCCTTGCCCGAGAATCAGTCATGTATGCGGCATAGACGTTGACTTCAGAGATGTATTCGCTGCGTTTGCCGGGATTGGTAATCTTGAATACGCCGTAGGTGGAAAGGTGATTTGTTATAATATGTACCTTATTGGCTTCTGTGTCCACCGTGTAGAAAACATCCTCCCACTCATTCGTCTCTTGGTTTAAATACTTGCCGCAGACCGAAAGTAGCTCTTCCTCTTCCTTCAGTCCTTTATCACTATAAGGAATAATGATTTCAATGGCACCGTCGGGCTGCCCGGAGGAAAGGCGGAAGTCAAAAGCATAAATTTCCACATCCTTATCTACCGGAGCGGGTGTTACCTTTTCAACCGTCACTTCATCCCCCTCCTCCAGCAAGCATCCGAAATCAACGTAGGCAGTGTCCGAAGAAGATAATTTGTCCCTTTGAAATAGTAAGAAACTAATGGTCAAGGTAATGGCTGTAGCCGCCACAAGTATAATGGCGACAACACGAACCGCAGTCTTTTTAAAAATGTTCATATCGGCCTCCTTATGATTTATGCCACTCGTATTCATAGGCAGTCTCTACGGAATTGTTTCCGCCGCCCATACCGATAACAATATAGACTTTATCTCCATTGGCGGAGCCGCTCGGCATTTCTCCGCCTACCGTAGCACTTTCACCCCAGTAGCCTGTATTTGTATCATTCTTGCCTGTCATTATATAGCTCCTTGTAATTTTCTCGGTTATATCATATAAACTTGTATCATACCCGACAAATGGATCGTCATCGTTTACATATGAAATTCTCGCTCCCAGCGAAGCGCCGAGATGATAGCAGATATTAGACGAGGTGTTGGCAGTTATTTTCAAATCAATTTCTACCTTTTCGCCTCCCATATATTCATCCTTCGGAGTACTCGATGTCCCTATATTCTCGACAAACTCACCATTATGATTGTCATGATTTTGACCCCAATACCACCAACTACCATCAATAACCTCACAGCGATAGGTGTAGCTTCCGCCGCCTCCGCTCCATGTCCTTGTAAAAACTTCATCTGACGCGCTTGTTTCATATTTATTTTCAAACGATCGCACTAACTTCCAATAACCGATTGTTTCCTTCGGACTTGTGAGATACCCCTTTTCGCGCATCCAGTCGTAAAACTTACCCCTGTCCTTGCCGCATTCCAGCCATTTATAGATGGCTTCCGCTAAGTTACCTTCAATCACATCGTCATTCGAGCCAAACACCGAGCGATCGCCGCCAACAAGATTAAGGATGTTCTCACGTATCTTCATCAGCGAATCTATCCTGCTCGCAAACTCCATATCTACCGGAAAACCGAGCAACTTATTCCATGAAAGTAGTCCGTATTTGTCAAAGGTCGCAAGCATTTCTTTGATACGCGCCTTTTCCGTTTCAAACGCGCTCGTATTTTTATACCGGGTCATGAAGCTGCGCTTAATATCATTTGCTATTTGATTGTTGAGCATATCGCGAAGCGCTTTATCCGCATCGATTTCCTTCAACGTTTTACCGCTTGCCTTTGCGTATGCTGTGCGGTATTCGCGCTGCATAAAATCAAGACCGCTGCCCATGTTGTTGAAAATGACTAACCAACTGTCGTCGGGGACACTTCCATCTGAGCCTTTGTTTTCTTTAAGATAAATATTATATGCACACTCGACGGAATACTTCTGCCACATCTGCGCTCCGGCTTTCGTAGCCTCAACAACGGCCTTGCCGAGCTTTGCTGCGGGGATAACGTCCAACGCCGCATAAACAAACTCTTTGGATGCCTCTTTGTAGTCGCCGCTCTCATATAATTCCAAAGCTGCCGCAACAACTCCTGACGTTGCGCCTCCGGCGTATGTTTTAAGCTTTTCGATAACTACCTTGTCATTCATGGATTTCAGAATAGCCTCTGCGACAAGCTCTGCGCCCTGTCCGGCAATATCGCCGATATCTCCGTTTTTCGCGTTGGTGATAAACGCGGCGGAGCTATGCAGTTCCTTTGTAATCTTCTGCATGATAATGCCCTGTACAGTCTCGTCCGTGAAGCCCAAACTGTCCAGCGTTTGGGTGAAGCAGTCCGTAAGCTCTTCACTTGGCTGAACACCTGTGACATTCTGTGTTGCAATCGTTTCGGCATATTTGTCGAGCGCCTTTTCTTTTTCGAGCTTCACCGCAGCGAAGCGTGAGAAGTGTGGAGTGCCAAACTGTAAATACCCATTCTGAATCGCTTTAGCATCAGGGAGTATGTATTCCCATCTTTCTCCGTCGTAATACGCACCCATGATCGTGAGATAATCGTCCTCACTGACGGACTTCGGAAGCTTTATTCTTACCGTAACCGTCTCGCCGAGCGTATGCTCGCCTCCGTCAGATGTAAGCTCTATCGGAGAGAAAAGGTAGCTCGCGCCATCCTCAGCCGCTATCTCGTTTTCATCGGCTATACCGATACTCACGTTTACGGCTTTTTCAAAGGTTCCGGCGGGAATGATGATTTCAACGCCGTCCCGTTTCGCGTTGCCGATTTTCTTTTCCGACTTAGGTGATACCTTGCCGGAAGCTGAACCGTCGCCAGACGAACAGCCTGTAAGTCCTGCCATAGCCGACAGCAGCATTATGGCAGTCAGAATAAGGGATAATAATTTTCGTTTCATTATGTAACCCCCCTTTTATTTGCTGAACTTAAATATGGCATCCGGTGTTGCTGTCCAGCCTTCTCTATACCATAATTCAACTTCATTTATGCTTTTCGGCAAAAGATAGACAATAGTTCCGTTAAAGCTCTCCCCGATTGCTAAATCCTCTGCGCCAAAGGTAGCTGGCTCAACACCGAACCCGGAGTATGTGTTGGGATAACGACCGTGCAGCTTACCATCTTCGCCGACATATTGGAAATCCGATTGTCCCACAGAACCGTCTTCATCGGAAATGTTTTTAACACTTATTTCAACTGCAACATATTCTTTTCCTTCTTCAGGTTCAAATACCCACTCTGTCGGCTTTGTCACCTTGACAATTGCAACCTCATAATGCTCTGTTTTAGCGTATTCGCCTATTTCATATGCCTTATCTTTTGTCATTTTCGGCTGCTTTTCGCCGCTGGCCCCAGACATTCCGGGATTCTCAGATGATGTTTTATTTGCATCGTTGTTACCGTATCCACACGCAGAAATTGTTAGAATCAGTACGAATGATAGGAATACAATAATTAGCTTTTTCATGGATTATGTTCCTCCTTATTAAATGTGATTTTTACTTGAATAATGGGGTATTACAACTTTCGCATTTGTCATTATGTATATCATTGAAAGTTTTACAGAGCATACAGGGGATTTTGCTGTCATGGGATTTGTCATATTTCTCGTATTGGTATGAAAGCTGCGGGTAATAACGGACTCGGTCGCCGATACCTAAATAAGGATAATATTCGGGATCGTCGCGCCCTCTGTCAAAGCGTTCCACACTGCGTGTCTTCTTTCCGCTGTCGGTGCGGAAGGTAATCACATATTCGGTATAGTGCTCTGTGTCCCATCGGTCATCGTCCCTAACCTGCTTTGTTTTGTTGTATATCCGCTTGTCGGTTACAACTCCGTCCCAACTTCGCTTTGCATTGGAAATAAAGCAGGATAACAGATAAAATAAAAGAAACGCAACCGATATTCCGCCGCCGAAAACCAATGCATCGGCTGTTTTTACCTCGTCTGATACAAAGCTGACTATAACATAAATGATAAACGGCAGAGGAACCACCACAAACGCACATCCTCGTGCAGATCGTTTGCTTTTTTTGATGTGTTCGACAATTTCGGGAGCATTGATACGGTTAGAGAAACCGATGCTGCCGCCTGTTGTGAAATCAACCGTATCTGCAGTTCCGGTTGTCGGTTTTTCCGAAGCAGCGTTTCCGCATGACGGGCAGAATTTCACTTTGTCTTGCAGCTGCTCGCCGCACTGTGAACAAAACCTACACATATGTATCACCCTTTCGATAGTATTTCAATTTGTTATTTCTCATTACAGATATAATTTTACTGGATTACCAACCGTTGATATTAGCAGAAACACCGGTTTCGTGCCAGAATTTTTGTTTGGCCTCCAGTATCTCCGTTTGGTCGGTGATACCGTGCAGTAGCTCGATTCGCATTGACCGGGTCGCGTCTCCAAAGATCAGTATCATCCGTTGTCTGTCAATTTCAATGTTACTCAACCGCACACCGTGAACACCATCAAGACCCCATCGGTAGATTTTTGTGCCAATCAGGATACCGAAGGTAGACACCACAGTCTCCTCTGTGTGGCTTTGCCCTGTACCGCCTGTTGTAGAGATAAGAGCCGATGAAACAGCAAGTATACGATTATCCCAGATGAGAGTCGCATCATAGAGCAAACGATTTTTTTTGATAAGCAAAATGAGAAAAGCAACGCTGACAGTTCCGATAGCAATGGCGGCTTCGGTTTTCGCTATGGCACCAAGCCAAACTGCAGGAAATGTACTGAATGCAAAAAACAAGGCATAGAAATTTCGCTGTTTACGGATTACTTTTACTTGCACTATACCACCTCCATTTTCATTTTAGTGGAAATCGTCAGATAAAACATCATCCCAAAGGGTGAGTTTACATCAAAAAGCCTCTCATACCAAAGCATGAGAGGCTTTTTTGCATTATATTATGAGCTTATATATATCATTCGGCTGTTTGGTTCTTAAGTAGGGTACTGACGAGTTCCACACGGCTTGANNAAACCCAGTATTTATGCGGTTTTATATACATCCGCCGGTTTGGTTTTTCGGCAAGGTGCTGACGAGTTCCACACGGCTTGAGACGTCGTATTTTGAAAAAATATTTCTTATGTGTGTTTTAACAGTATTCTCACTAATATATAAAGCACCTGCAATTTCACGGTTGGATTTACCGGAAAGAATCAATTGCAATACCTCTTTCTCCCGGACAGTCAGAGGATCAAGGGTTTTTATCTGATGAATGATGTCTGTTTGTTGTGACTGGCTCATATTGTCATACGCCGCTAAATAGGTATGGCTCTTTAATAACAAGACCAGCCGGCGATTCAGGGGTGGAAGCAGTACCAGCGTTACACATACAACACAGAGTGCAATCACTGCAATTTCGGCGCCGGGTAGTCCGGCAGAGGTCACAGCCATACCAAGCACACCGCCGCATAAAACTCCCAGCACATTCGCCGACAGCCCAATTCCAAAAACTTTAGCCGAGCTATTTGTGTGATCCAGCATTTCCCCTAAGATACTCCACCAGAACAAATCAAAGATACCGCAAGCACCAAGCATCAGTGTGTCTATAATCAGATATTCGGTTTCCTTCCTGCCGAGAAGCATAAAGGCAATAAAGGCTGCCATAATCATCGCCATACCCACGTATAAAACGGAGGAGCGTTTTTTGTTTAAAGGAATGCTTCGCAGTATAATAAGTGCTAGAATATAAGGCACCGCCCAATACCAGCTAACCAAACCGGTCAGATGGTCGAAGGCCGGATTGATGACATGATACATCAGCCCGGAGTTAATAGTAATAATAAAAACAAACAGAGCTAAAATCCACAGGGGATGGTTACTCCGGAGCGATTCATTGTTCCTAACGGATGAGGGGGTTTTCGATTCCAGAGCCACAGGTAACAGTCGGATAAAAAAGCAGCCCAAAGGAACGCATATTAGTGAAAGGCTAAGTGCCGCAAAAGGCGACCATAATGTGGATGTCACATTAATGGCGATCATCAGAAGGTTTGAAAGAATCAGAACATCGGCGCAGGAGCGCAAACGTTCATTTTTGGGCGTAAAGGCTTTTAGAAAAAATCCCCATGCCGCTACCGCACAACCAGAAGCATATCCGGCTGCAATCAGTCCGATCGCCCATAACAGGGAGGGCGGAAAATAAAAAGGGATGGAAAGGAGCACACAAAGCCCCATGGCGAAAATCATCACTTTTCGGGCAGAGCCTATATTCTTTGAAACAAATCCTCCTGTAAACAGTCCAGCGAAATGCGCTGCAATCGCTCCGGTTATGTAACTGGAAGCATCTGCATTAAAATGCTCCAAAAGACCGTATAAAACCTGTCCCTCAAAAAGAAAGGAAAGCAGGTAAGCAAAAAGAAAAGCAAACCCTAAAATAGAATAAATACGGTAAGCTATTGGCTTTGTAAGCTTCATATCATAACTCTCCTTCCATCCGATCGTAATACCATATACAAATTATCTTTATTTTAAATCATCTCCATCGTTTTTAATGCCTGCGCTCTTGTAGTATTCGAACAGGTCACCTACCTCACAATCAAACAATTCGCAAAGCTTACTTAGAGTTTCATAATCTATTCGATTGGTCTTGTCATGATAAAGCTTGGATATTGCGCTTCTCGCAATTCCTGTTTTTTCATGTACGGTTTGGATGTTATAACGCTTTTCACCCATAAGAGTGGATAGCTTACATCGAATAGCCATAAAAACGCCTCCATTATGCTTATAATTTAGAGTTCCTCTATGTTATTATATAAAAACACGGAAAGAAAGTAAAGAGTTAGCGCTACATTTTATAGTTTATCATATTTAATATAAATGAGATACAAACAAAAGGAAAAGGCCAGCGTATGATTGGCTAAATATTATAATGAAAACCGCCCGACTGGATTTCATTCCAAATCGGACGGCTTTTATCGTGTTCTTTTAGGTGGTATTATAAAACCTTACCCTAGACATGATTGTTTGCAAAAACGTTTCGCGGTTTGCACGTAATGTCACGGATTGTATTGGTATTGTTAGAGATTTAGCAGCGCTCAAACCTCCGGTTGGCGTTTTCTTTGAATTTGAAAGCATCTTTTCTTTAAAAGAAGATTCACAGATGGCACTAACTTTTCTGGCTACCATGGCAGAGGAGGAGTCGCACACCAGAAGCCGAAGCATGGAAACCTCTTTACGCATGAGATTGGATAATGGTATTCCTCTGACCCCTACAGTTCCATCATGGGAAAGTTCAATTAGACGCACTCGATC
>DOWI01000155.1 GCA_003519645.1 Oscillospiraceae bacterium | reverse complement strand
GGGGACGGCGTTCCCTACTACTGAAAAGATTAAAAACGGGTATGATAGGTTCTGTTAATTACGTCAAGCTGCTGCTCGCGCGTTAGCTTAACAAAGTTGACAGCGTATCCTGATACACGTATGGTAAGCTGGGGATATAGCTCAGGATGCTCCATTGCGTCCATCAAAACATCGCGGTTCAGTACATTTACATTAATGTGGTGGCCTGCTTCTTCAAAATAGCCGTCCATCAGGTTTACAAGATTGGCCGCCATTTCGTCCTTATCCCGTCCGAGCGCACTTGGCACAATTGAGAAGGTATAGCTGATTCCGTCTTCACTGAAATCATACGGAAGCTTTGCAACCGACATCATGGATGCCACGCTGCCGTGGGTATCCCGTCCGTGCATTGGGTTGGCACCCGGCGCAAACGGTTCACCCGCCTTGCGTCCGTCCGGCGTGGATCCGGTTTTCTTGCCGTACACAACGTTCGACGTAATGGTAAGAATGGAAAGGGTATGGATAGCATCGCGGTAAGTCGGTGTTTTTCTTAGCTTATCCGTAAAGGATTTTACGATTTCAACGGCAATATCATCTACGCGGGGATCGTTGTTACCGAATTTCGGAAAATCGCCCTCGATTTTAAAATCAATTGCCAGCCCGGTTTCGTCACGGATGGGGCTGACCTTGGCATATTTAATCGCAGAGAGTGAATCCGCTACTACAGAAAGCCCTGCTACGCCGCAAGCCATGGTACGGACTGGCTCATCATCATGCAGTGCCATCTGCAGTTTTTCATAACTGTATTTGTCGTGCATATAATGAATTACATTCAATGTGTTGACATATAGCGCAGCAAGCCAATCAAGAATTTTATCAAATCTGCGAATAACATCGTCATAATCCAGATACTTTCCGCGGCAGGCAAGGAATTCAGGGCCAACCTGTGCCCCGCTTTTTTCATCGCGTCCGCCATTTATGGCGTAAAGCAACGCTTTGGCAAGATTGGCGCGGGCACCGAAGAATTGAAGCTGTTTTCCCACCCGCATTGCAGAAACGCAGCAGGCAATGCCGTAATCATCTCCAAACTTCTTCCGCATCAGTTCGTCACTTTCGTACTGAATGGAGCAGGTTTCAATCGACACCTTGGCACAATATTTCTTAAACGGCTCCGGCAGACGGGGACTCCAAATTACGGTCATGTTGGGTTCGGGAGCGGGACNNCACACCGAGGTTGGTTAGGGTGTGGAGGAAGCGAAACGACATCTTGGTTACCATGTGACGTCCGTCAGTGCCCAGCCCCCCGATTGACTCAGTCACCCAAGTCGGGTCTCCGCTGAACAGTTCGTCATAAGCCGGAGTGCGTAAAAATCGCACCAGACGCAGCTTCATGATAAAATGGTCCACCATTTCCTGAATTTCACTTTCGGTATATCGACCCTCGTCAAGATCTCGCTGTGCATATATATCAAGGAATGTGGAGGCGCGACCGAGCGACATTGCGGCTCCGTTCTGCTCCTTGATTGCGGCAAGGTATCCGAAATACAGCCACTGCATGGCTTCCCTTGTATCATTTGCGGGTCTTGAAATGTCATATCCATAAGACTCAGCCATACGCTTGAGAGCCTCAAGCGCGCGCACCTGCTCTGCAAGCTCTTCGCGAAGCTGAATCACCTTAATATCCATCACATTATAGACAGCCTCAAGGTGTGATTTCTTTTTCTGTTCAATCAGATAATCGATACCGTAAAGCGGTACGCGTCTGTAGTCACCAATAATTCGGCCGCGGCCGTAAGCATCGGGTAATCCGGTGATAATGCCGGATTTTCTCGCCGCACGCATGGCCGGTGTATAGACGTCGAAAACACCGTCATTGTGTGTTTTGCGGTATTTAAAAACATTTTCAATCTCGGGATCCATTTCTCTGTTATATGCCTCAAGAGAGGTATGAACCATTCGAATGCCGCCGAAGGGCATAATGGCACGTACCAACGGCTTAGCTGTCTGCAGACCGACAATCTGCTCGAGATCCTTGTCAATATATCCCGGGGGGTAAGCATCGATATCTGAGATGGTATGTGTGTCAATATCGTAAATACCCCCGCGATCTTGTTCGTCTTTCATGAGAGCCTTGACTTGCGCCCATAGCTCCTCGGTGCGCTTTGTAGGCGATTCAAGAAAAGATTCATCCCCGTCATACGGAATATAATTACGGATAATAAAATCACGTACATCCACAAATTTCTGCCATGATCCCGTCTTAAATTCTTCCATATCCAAACCATCCTTCCCGTTTATCAACTTAATCTATTATTATACTTTTTTGCTTCATATCCTGCTTATAGTATATCAAATTAGCCGGTTTTATACAATGTTATGACATACAACAAAAGCATACTAAATTAGTATGCTTTTGTACAAAATTTATATACCGGATTTTGCGCCGCAATGAAGGGACCTATCCACAAACATGACCGCGCCTATAAAAGCTGCCGTCAACCAAGCACCAATCGCCCTTGCGCAGAATATCCTGTAAGAGTGACGAGTATACGGGAGGGATGGTTATGTTGGATTTGAGGACACCGATCCGTTTCTTTATGGGAACCAATACCGCAGCCGGATTCTTTGGCTTTCTTGATGATTATTATGATGAAAGTGCAGGATGGCGGGCGTTTCTGCTCAAAGGAGGCCCAGGTTCGGGCAAGGACATACTGCTTGGACGTGTATATGAGTTTATGAGCGCGCATGATCAGCAAATACAGGCAATCGTCTGTCCATCTGATCCAAATAAACTGGACGGACTGGTATTTCCGGAAATAAAGGCATGTGTACTGGATGCCAATGCACCGAATGTAATTGAACCCAAATGCTGGGGTGCGGTAGAACAGATTGTGAATTTAAGCGCCTGCATGAATGCAGCCGACTTGTACCGGCGGGCACCGGAAATCATTGAATCTATTTCCGAGTGCGGCAGGCTTGAAGCGCGCTACCGCAAATTTATTGGCGCGGCGGCATCCTTGCTGAATGACTCCTGCAGGATCGCATTAGAATATACCGACTTTACCAAAATACAACGTAACGCCGCTCGTATTGCGGCGCGGGAATTCGGAACACACAGCGACTGTCCGGGCAGGGAAACCCGCAGGTTTTTGTCTGCTGTAACGCCGGAGGGCGTCATTGTGTATCACGAAACACTTCAGTCCATGTGTCCGCGGATCTATTCCGTTGAGGATGATCATGGCGCTTCATCGCGTCTGCTCCTTGATGAGTTACGCAAACGGGCGCTTGATGCTGGACATGATGTAATCAGCTGTTACTGTCCCATCTTCCCGAATGATAAACCGGAACACATATTGATTCCTTCAATCGGAATCGGGTTTACGACATCCAGCATTTGGCACAAGGCCGATTTCCCTGTGTTCCGCCGTATTCATGCTGCAAGATTCACCGATACTGATCGCCTGCGCCAACGGCGGCAGCTGCTTTCGTTTAACAAAAGAGCTGCCCGTGAGCTGATAAACGAAGCCGTGAGCATTTCGGCTGAGATAAGATCCTCCCGGGGGATTGTCGAGAATCATTACATTGACGCCATGGATTATGACGGCGCAAATCTGCTTACCGATTGGGTTATCACCGAGCTAGAGGAAATTGCAAGCCAAAACACAGACTGAACCTACTATTAAAAATAACCGTCCTTCCCTCGCACCGATAATTCGCCGGCATTTACAGGCACGATGCTGCTGCCGCTGTCAACCAGCAGACGTCCGTCAGCTGTGATACCGACAGCCACCCCATGCAGTTGTATTACTCCATCGGGCGAAAGTATCCGGACTTCCCTTCCAATATTGATACAGCGTTTTTCATAATTATCACGCAGTTTAGAAAAACCATACATACTTAGTGTCAGACATAAAGGCTCGAGCCGGTTCATTACCGAAGCGACGACAAGCTCGGGAGCGGGGGCGCGGCCGGCAACCATGCGGACAGAACCGGCGCGGGGGAGACCGGATTTTGTAAAATCCTCGGCTGTTTGATCCAAATTAATTCCAATGCCAGCAACAGCATAGCCTCCGTCCTCAGATAAACAATTTTCACATAAAACGCCACATATTTTATAACCCTCGCATATTATGTCATTGGGCCACTTAATTTGAAATGTCTTTCCGGTCAGTAATTGCAGCGCATCACACACTGCAATTCCGCAGATCAGCGGAAGTAAAGCCGCTTTGTTCGATGGCTTAATCAAAAGAGATAATGCGACGCTCTGACCTTTGGCCGCACACCACTTTCTGCCCAGCCTCCCGCGGCCGGATGTCTGAAAGCCTGTCCAGCAGAGCGTGCCATGGGGCATTAAATTACCGTTTTCTTTCAGCCAGCGATTGGTTGAATCGAGAGACTCAAAATAGTAAACTGGATTTCCGATTGTCCGTGCAGTTAAACCACTTAATGAACTTTTTTTCATAAACCCAACTCCATGATATTGGTTACAATCCCTGCCTGCGTAATATCAAGGATCCCGTATGTCGGGCGGTGACCCGCCAAACTGCCGGGATTCATGATATAAAGCCCGTCTTCATATTCTGTTAACGGCATGTGTGTATGACCGAAAAGAAGAATTTGGCAATCTTTTTCACGGGCTGCACAGCAGACTTTATATAAACCCATTTTTACACCATAACGGTGACCGTGTGTAAAAAATATTCGATACCCTGCGACTATTTCTATCCCTGAATCGGGCAGAACTGCGGAATATCCGTAGTCACAGTTTCCAGCGATAGGCAGTAGCCTTCTGTCCGGATATTCATCGGTTAGATCCAAAACCTCGCGTGCTCCGTCTCCGAGATGAATGACCAGTTTTGCTTGGGGCTGATATGCAATCGCGTGACGAAGGGCGTATTCATCTCCGTGTGTATCGGACACAATCAAAACCCTCATATCCTGCGTTCCCTTCATAAATTCACATAAATTTTCATAAGTATATCACAGATAGCTTCTGTATGGAAAGGGTTGATTAAACCATGAATAAAAACAAGCCAACTCCCGAACAGCTTCAGGCACTTTTACAATATGCCAGCAAAAAGTTGGGTACAACTCCCGAACAGCTAGCCCAAACAGTTGACAGCGATGCCGCAAAAAAACTTGCATCCAAGTTATCATTAGTAGATTCAGCCAGGTTTCAAGAGGTGGTCAGTGACAAAGATAAGCTGGAAAAAATGCTCAGCTCCCCCCAAGCGCAGCAATTGATAGAAAGGCTTATGGGCGGTAAAAAGTGAGAATAATGTGTTCCCGAAAGATTGGTGAAAAAAATGGACGATCTGGCGAAGAAGCTCAGTGAACTGCTGAGCTCACCTGACGGTTTACAAAAACTACAGGCAGCCGCGGCTTCGGTTGGAATGCTCACCGGAAACAACTCCGGAGCAAGCCAATCGAAGCCTGCAGATCCGCCCGCGGCGAATGATNNGATTCGGTCTCGACTTCCCTGCCGGTTTCAGACATTGCGGGAATCGCGGGAGGAGATTTTGAAACACTTAGTAGGCTGTTGCCCCTGGTTTCCGGTTTCAGGCAGGAAAATCAGGATACCCTCCTATTAAAAGCTTTGCGCCCATATTTGCAGGACGAGCGCCGCCACCGGCTGGACGATACTCTAAAAATCATGCATTTGCTGAAGGTGCTTCCTCTTCTCAGGGATAAAGGAGTGCTGTAGGCTTCTCTCTTGTTTCGGCTTGTCAGTTGTATTTCGGAAAAATAAAAAGGCACTTTCCCATGACAGNNTTCGTCATGGGAAATGCCGGTTCCTTCTGGTCGGCGAGTCTTTTATTATATTTAGTAGCTGAGACAAATAAAAACCGCCCAAAGGGCGGAGCTTTTTCTGTCTATCAAAGGAAGGAGAATCACCATGATGGACGAAAATATGATTCGTATGCAGCAGGAGGCTGTCGAAAGGGTGCGTCAGATGCAGGAACGGGCGCGTAAATATGTGGAAAAAGACGAGGAAGTTCAGCCGAAGGTTGCGGGGGATAACAGTGTGAATCCGTTTCGCGAGCCTGTACAGGCTTCGAATCCCGAATCAAAAGCAATTGAAGCAGCCAGCGGGGGAAAAAACATCAGTCCGTTCAAAAAAGGCTTTTCGTTTCTGGATGGATTCGGTGAGGACGGCGAACAGCTTTTGCTGCTGATGCTGGCTGTGCTTCTTGTCAGGAATGAAGCTCCGATTGAATTAGTTCTGGCAATCCTTTATATTGCAATGTAGGGGTTTCACACCGTCATTGAACATTGCGTATGTGTTTTTTCCTTTCTTTTTTGCTTCATACAATGCTTTGTCTGCATTATGATATAGATCCTCAAATGTAATTCCGTGAGAAGGATAAAGTGCGATGCCAATGCTTACCGAAACCGACATGTTTGTCTCAAAAGCATTATCAAGCGTTTGAGATAAATGGTTTATTTCAATTGCTTTACGAATAGCCCTTTCCGGAGTGGATATATTTTTTAAAAACAGCAGAAATTCATCTCCGCCCACACGTCCAAGAATATCGGTTGAGCGGAATAAGTCCTGCATACATTCCGAAATTCTTGTAAGAAGATTGTCTCCGTAAAGATGACCGTAGGTATCGTTTATGCTCTTAAAATTATCGATATCAAGAACCATCATGGCATGCTGATTTGTTTGCCCTTCTTCACTGTCAAGGAATCTGGTGACACGACTTTTGGTTGCTCCGTNNTTACATAATGAATCCCGTTCGGCAAGGTACTGCATTTCAGCTTCTTTCTTTTTACGGCTTTCTATACTTTTGATTGTAATAATACCCATAACGTCATTGGTGCCGGGATCACGCAGCAGGTTTATTGTGCATTTGATCCACATAAAAGGCTTGCCCAACTCGGCTCGGCGAAACTCCAATGTGACTGATTTTCGTCCATTCTTAAAAGCGGCAAGCAGACTGGTTTGTGATAAGCCGTCCACCAGGTAGCCCGCGTCATCAGGATGTATCCATTTTACAGATATCCATGACAGGCATTCGGAAAAACAGTTTGAAGGTGCCATCCCAAAACGTCTTGCCAAGCCCTCATGTCCTTCAATCAACGTATCTTTGGTAACGTTTACTTTATAAATATGAATTGCGCTGCTGAGAATTGCCTTATGGTATTCAAGCTCAGTCAACAGCTTTTTCTCTTTTTTATATTGTGATGTTATATTTCGAATGATTCCGAGGGCGTAGGAACTGCCAAAACCGTATTGATGCAGATTGGCAATTGTAATTTCGACCCAATACTTATTAAAAAGCTGAATTGTTAAATATGTAACCGAGCTGCCGTTTCTTGTTTTTTCAATAGCGCGGTCGCATGTATCTGCGAAATCAGGATGAATCAACCCCATTTCTACTAAACTTTCCGAGCAGCAGTCAAAGCAGGACGAAATCCCGTAATTTTCAGCAATTGTATGTGACAAATATATTTTATTATTTTCAATGTCATAGTCAAATAATATATAGCCCAGCCGTTCAAGAGGAATTCTGTAATATGATTTATGAATTGGGCAGATATTTTCAGAATCTACTTTAAAATCACACACATAAGTAAGGCTGCCGCACAGCCTCTCAATCCCGTCCGCCTGAGTCAGCAGGCTACCCTGAAGCAGAACCCATGAGATGTATCCTGCCTTATTATATACCCTGTAGGTGTAGTGAACCTTTCCGCACATTTCAAGCTGATTACGAACGGTGGTTTGGACAACCAATCTGTCGACTGCAAGCAAAAACGCAGAAGGGGTTATTCCGAATTTTTCGGTCCATTCATTTTGGTCATAGCCCAACATTTCTATGCATTCATTGCTAATGAATGATATCGAAAAATCGTAGTCAATATCAGCTATAATAATACCTCCGTTTATGCTGCTTTGAATTGCGTTCAGCATCTGCGGAGAAAGCGATTCATGATTCCAAATTTGGTTGTTTTCTAATAAGTCTAAACTCATAATCGAGAACGCCTCCTCTTCACCTTTTGCCTCAGAAGAAGGCGGCGTTTAAAGGTACTATAATCAAACCGGTTAATTGAGATTGTAACTGATTGTAACTGAATCGGCAGGAAAAATCAATACTATTATCCACAATATTACATTAATGAGCGTTTTTAAGGGCTTTTACAGAAAATCAATTCTGTAAAAACCCCTTTTGCTATGCCAAAACAAAACGCTTCAGTTTGTTATGACTGCTTTGATTTGGTGGTTTGATTCGAATTGGAAACAGAATCTGACGTTTTCCCCGCATCTTCTGTCTCATCTTGTGCTTCATATGTCAATTCTGTTTTTACGCTTTCATCAGACGATTTCTCATTTGCAACCGAAATCAATTTCCAGGAGTCTGTGTCAACCCGTTCTACGGTATAAATCTGAAATTTTTCGGCATCTTTTGGTGTCGGATCAATCAGCTCCCCTTTTTCATCGCGGCCGATTTTTGTTGTCAGAACATACCCGACGCGCACCTCGATTCTGTCCCCTTTCTTCTTAAGAGAATCTATAACGTTAACGTACATAGAAGACGAGCTGGTACTTGGAATATGATAATAGCCTTGCGACTCATCATATTCAACCGCAAAGCTTTTACCCTCATCCCCGATTGTGTGATGATAAATTGTAACGCCTGAACCAAATAAATACATGTAGGATTCTTCAATTTCACTGACCGGAATCAGCATGCGGCCAAGATCATCCATGGCATAGGAACTGATACCGCTGCTGTCGAGAAGCTGTTGGATACGTTCGGTTTCAGTTATACGCCAAATAGCGGCAAGCAGCAAGGCATCCTGCTTTGATTCGTTAACATTTGAGAAAGGCTCGGGATTATATTGCATGACCGGCAGAAGAAAATCATAAAGCTCATTGCGAAGCGGTGTGTCATCTTGTGCGCGTTCCACCGCACGAATACCCGCCATCACTAACGAAACCAAACCAATGGCAGCAAGCACCAGCACCATGAGCCCGATCGGAGCCGCAAGACGATGCATACCGCGTCGTCGTCCACCCGTTGTATAGCGGGTGGCTGAAAGCATCTGGGGAATTTCAGCCGTATCAGCGCCAGCTTCACGGAGAGACTGCTTGGCATGTTTCATTTCACGGTTTATTGAAGATCCAGCTGCCGAAACAGCAGACGACTTTTTATTTCTAACCGACATTTTAGTGCTTTNNGCTGTACTGAATCTTCGACCTTTTGCCATTCACTTTTCATGGAGTCGGCTCCTTTCTTAACGAATTTGTCCATTTCCATATACAATGTATTTCATGGTGGTCAGCTCGCGTAGGCCCATGGGGCCGCGGGCATGAAGCTTTTGTGTGGAGATTCCGATTTCAGCCCCCATACCGAATTCCCCGCCGTCGGTAAACCTGGTTGAAGCGTTAACATATACAGCCGCGGCATCGACCCGGGATGTGAACGCTTCTGCCGCACTATGGGTGTCGGTTACAATGCATTCACTGTGGCCGCTTCCGTATCGGGAAATATGCTCAATGGCTTCTTGGATTGAACAAACTACACGAACAGCCATTGTATAGTCGAGAAACTCTGTTGCATAGTCATCCTCGGTTACGGCAATTATATCCGGATCTCCCAGGATTTCACGCGTTTGCTCACAGCCACGAAGCGCTATGCCGGCTTGTTTCAAAGCCGATACCAGAGTAGGCAGAATAGAGGGGGCAACCGATTGATGCACCAGCAATGTCTCTGCAGCATTGCAAACCGACGGACGGGAGGCTTTTGCATTGACGACAATCGCCTTGGCCATATCAATATCTGCCGCTTCGTCCACATAGATGTGGCAGTTGCCGACCCCGGTTTCAATCACCGGGATGGTTGAGTTTTCAATAACCGCTTTAATCAGACCTGTGCCCCCCCGCGGAATCAGAACATCAATATATCCGCGCATACGCATCATTTCGGCGGCTGTTTGGCGAGAGGTGTCTTTAATTAGCTGTACACAGTCTGCAGGAAGCTTTGCGGCACTTAATCCCTCGCGCAATGCCTCTGCAATTGCGATGTTTGAATGCAGTGCTTCCTTGCCTCCTCTGAGTATTGCTGCATTTCCGGATTTTAGGCAAAGCGCAGCCGCATCCGAGGTCACGTTTGGGCGTGCCTCATAAATAATACCCACAACGCCAAGGGGGACCCGTGTCTTTTGTATGCGGAGTCCGTTCGGGCGAAGGCTGCCCTCTATAATCTCACCGACAGGATCACCCAGAGCGGCGACCTGACGAATTCCGTCCGCCATGGCGGATATCCTGGCGGGCGTGAGGGAGAGCCGGTCCAGCAATGAACGGTTCATTCCGTTTGCGGTTGCTTGTTCAATATCAAGCCGATTGGCAGTAAGGATATCGTCCTGTTTTTCTACTAGCGTGTGTGCCATCAGCTCCAGTGCGCTGTTCTTCACGGCTGAAGATGCAACCGCAATCTGCTTTGACGCTGTTTTTGCACGTCCGCCTAATTCGTGAAGCATTGCAGGATTACTCATTTTAGATTCCTGTCCTTTCAGTAGTAGTTTTATGACGGTCGGGGAGACCTTCTTAAGTACAGAAAAGAGTACCTACCGGCTCGCCGTCAAATAAATTATACAAGCAATGGGGATTGGATCCGTTCATTATCACCGTCGGAATACCTGCCTCGCCGGCAATTTCGGCGGCGTGAAGCTTGGTAATCATCCCTCCGGTGCCTCTGCTTGACCCTGCACCACTGGCAGATGCCCGCAGTGCATCGTCAATTGTATCTACAAACGGAATCATGACCGCGTCGTCATGTGTGCGGGGATCTGACGAGTAAAGCCCGTCAATATCTGTCATGATAATCAGGGCGTCGGAGCCGGACAGAACCGCAACAACAGCGGAAAGGGTGTCGTTGTCCCCAAATTCAATTTCTTCGATCGACACCGTATCATTTTCGTTAACAATGGGGACTGCCCCGTAAATCAAAAGCTGATTTATGGTGTTGATTACATTGGATTTTCTGTCTTCATCTTCGATGACATCCCGTGTCAGAAGAACTTGGGCGGTAACATGCCCGTATTCGGAAAACTGTTTGTCATATATGTACATCAATTCGCACTGCCCGACGGCAGCAGCAGCCTGTTTCCCCGCGATGTCGCACGGGCGTTCTTTCAGTCCAAGGTGCGCAACGCCCACTCCGATTGCACCCGAAGTTACCAGAACAATTTCCCGTCCTGAGTTTTTGATATCGGACAGCACTTTAACCAACGATTCAATTCGTCTCAGGTTCAGATTTCCATTTGCATAGGTCAAGGTTGAGGTACCTACCTTAATTACGACACGCTTGGATTTTATGATTTTTTTCATTGTTACTTCCCGTTTCATACGGACACTTCCTAATTACAATAATTAACGCCCCGAAATAATACGCTTAATTATACCAGCCGCAGGTTCTGTGTGCAAGCATTCACTGTTTATGTAGCAAGGGCAGGAGGCTTAAGTGCCCTTGCACTTGCCGTTTCCAAGTTAACTTACAGTCAAAAAAGGTGTATAAAACGAACGCTGTTTTGTATTTCCCGCTACCGAAAGCGCACGCTTTTTGCTGCCCAATATATCAGATGCAAGTTTGTTTACATCCGAGCGGGTGAGAGCGTTGAGGCTTTGCAGTATCTCTTCCCTTGTGATCTGCCGTCCTTGAAAAAGCTCGTTATGCCCCGCAAAGGTAGCCTGTGCCGCGACGGTTTCCAACCCCATGATATTGGATGCTTTAATCTGGGCTCGTGCTCTGTCAAATTCTTCTTCTGTTACGCCGCTTACAAGTTTGTCCAATACGGAGTTAATTTCCATAAGCACACATTCCTGCTGGTCGGCAGAGAAAGAAGCTGAGACAGTGAACAGCCCCGTCCCTGAAGAGGAGGAATAGGAACTGTAAACCGAATATGCAAGCCCGAGCTCCTCCCGAAGCCGCTGAAACAGGCGGGAGGAAGCACCGCCTCCTACGATAAAGTTTAGCAGCCTCATAGCGTAACGGCGGGGATCACCTGATGGAAGTCCAGGCATCGCCAACGACAGGCTGGTCTGCTCGAACCTCTTTTTTGTCAGCGCAAGCGAGGGGGTGAACCTGGGAATGTCGAATGGAACCGCGCCACTTCCGCGAGGGAGTGTTCCTAGTGTTCTATGCAGCAGGGCGTCAATTCCGTTGCTGTCAAAGTCACCCGCTACCACCGCAACCATGCGCTCGGGAGTGTAATGCGTTTTGATATAACTCCTCAGATCGTCGGAAGTGAAAGAGGAAACGGTTTCGGCAATGCCGCAGATTGGTCTGCCCAGCGATGCATCGGGCCAGACCGCCGCACACAGGGCTTCATGCGCCACATCCTCGCCGCTGTCCTCGTACATGGCCATCTCGTCCAGAATTACGCCACGTTCGCGTTCCAGTTCATCTATTTCAAAAAGGGGATTCATAATCATATCACAGAGGATATCCAATGCGCGGACAGCGTTTTCGGCCAGCGTCTGGGCATAATACCGGGTATATTCCTTGGCGGTATATGCGTTTAAGCCTCCTCCCAGCATATCCATCTCTTCGGATATGGCACGGGACGAGCGGCTGGTTGTCCCTTTAAATAGCATATGCTCTATAAAATGAGATATGCCTTGCTCTTTTAATGATTCGTGACGGGAGCCAGCAGCAACCCATATACCCACAGAAGCGGAATGAGACCCCTCGATTGGCAGATAGAGAACACGAAGGCCATTTTCAAACACCTTTTTTTCCATATAATTTAATTAAATTCCTTTCAGTTGCACTTTGCGTTTCATTTGTCGAAAAACTATGCGCCCATAATGCCCATCAGTGCCATAACCCAAAAGCCCAACAAAAAACCATAGGTAGCAAAATGTTGGCTCTCGACAGCCTGCGACTCGGGTATCAGTTCTTCAACAACAATAAATATCATGGCACCCGCTGCGATACTCAGCATCATAGGAAGGATGAACCCGCCCATAGAAGTTAAAATTGATGTAAAAGCCAATCCGACAAGCGCCGCTGCCGGTTCTACAAGACTTGCAATAAAACCAAGCCTTATACATCGCTTTTTACTATAACCGCTTTGATACAGCGGCATCACAACAGCCAGACCTTCAGGGTAATTTTGCAGACCAAGACCTAGACCGAACATCAGTGCCGATGAAATGCTCACACCCGAGTTCCCCATCGCCGAAGCCGCCACAACTCCTAGGGCAAGCCCCTCGGGTATGTTATGCAGGGCAACCGCTAAAACCAGCAGCATAGGACGGGATAAATGGCTCGGAACTCCTTCGGTTAATTCCTGTTCGTTGTGCTTATGAGGGACAATTTTATCAAGTCCAAGCATTCCAAGACAGCCAAGAAGAAATCCGATTGTCACTACTACGCCGCCCTGAAGGCTGTTACCTGCCTGATCAAACGCCGGTATGACAAGAGACCATATTGAGGCCGCAATCATCACTCCGGCTGCAAATCCCAAGAGTGCTCCTTGGCTACGGTTGTCTTTAGTTTTTATAAAAACAGCCGAGACCGATCCTGCATAGGTAGCAATCCAGGGGATGATGAATAGCGCGATAAAAAGATCCCAGCGCAATAGAGAACCCTCCTATGTGTTATTATTCGCCGATTGGTTACGAAGTATGTTGTGAATATCTTATTTTACGTTATTGTATCATAATATGTGCAAATTGCAATTAAAAACAGAATTATAATATATGAGTAAAAGCGGCAAACAATTAAACCATTTTTGCCATAATCTAATTAACCCATATTTATATTTATATATAGTTATTATCTATCCTTTACATCTTTGATTTATTATAATGCTATCGTTTATATCATAAAACTAAGCTTATGATGATAAAGCCCGACTAAATTGATTGCAGCAAAATAGCAATATAGAATTAAATAAATCGAA
>DOWI01000298.1 GCA_003519645.1 Oscillospiraceae bacterium | reverse complement strand
ACCGGTCTGAGTAAGCGTTACGGGGATTTTACGGCGGTGGATAGCATTTCCTTCTCCATCCGGTGCGGAGAAATTTTTGGCTTTCTCGGACCCAACGGCGCGGGAAAAACCACCACCATCAATATGATGATCGGTCTTGCGAGGCCATCTGGCGGTTCTGTTATGATTGACGGAGTAGACGCGGTGAAAGACGTCAAAAAAGCCCAGGCCGTTATGGGTATCGTCCCGGATGAGAGCAATCTCTATGATGAAATGGACGGCTTTGACAACCTCTGCTTCTGCGGTTCGCTCTATGGAATGCGAAAAGCACAGCGGGAGAAAAGAGCCCGCGAGCTTTTGGAGCAGTTTGATCTCACCAAGGCTGGGAATCGTCCGTTTAAAGCCTATTCCAAAGGGATGCGCCGCAAGCTGACCATTGCGGCCGGCATGATTCACACACCGCGAATTCTCTTTCTGGATGAACCTACCACGGGCATCGACGTGGAAAGCGCCCGGCAAATCCGCCAGCTTCTTTTGAATCTCAAACAGAACGGAACTACCATTTTTCTTACCACCCATTATATTGAGGATGCAGAGCGCATCTGCGACCGAATTTCCTTCATTGTGGGGGGTAGAATTGTGGCGAATGGCACGGTACCGGAGCTTATGCAAGGCGTTTCCCACGGTCATGTCATCCGGCTTACCGCTGACCGGGTCACAGAACATCTTACGGAGGAATTGCAGGCACGTTTTCCAGATTGCACAGTCAAAATCGGCACAGACCACGCGGTAATCCTCTATTCTGAAACGCGAATTCCGCTTTCTCCTGTCCTGCAGTACATGGACGGCAAAGGCATTTCCGTGTTCGAGGCAAAGGAACTGAAGCCCACCTTGGAGGATGTTTTCGTGAAAATCACCGGAATTGAAGCCGCCAAGCTCAAAAAAGAAAAGGAAAAAGGGGGCATGGGGAAATGAAAACGTGGATTGCCTTCTGGAACATTCTGAAAAAGGATATTCACAATTACTACCTCAAACCGCCCAACATCAGCTGGGGAATCATTTTCCCGCTGTCATGGACGCTGATGCAGCTGATCCGTTCCTCCGGTGAGATGAATCTGTCCAACATTCGAGAGTTGCTGCCGGGCCTCATGGCTATGAGTGTACTGTTTGGCACCACCTCCATGCTGGCCGTCACTATCACTTTTGAGCGAAAAGGGCGTTCCTTTGACAGGCTTTTGCTGGCTCCGATCTCTCTAAGTACGATGGTAGCGGCCAAGCTTTCCGGCGCGATCTTGTTCGGACTGTTCAACGCCTTTATCCCAGTGCTGTTTGCGGCCTTCTTTGTCAATTTATCCGGAATCAACTGGGGAGCCGTTTTACTGGCGGTATTTCTGATTGCCGTTACCTCCACGCTCTTGGGACTGATGATCGCCGTTTCGGCAAAGGAGGTATTCGAGGCACAGACCTTCTCCAACTTTTTCCGGTTCCCCATGCTGTTTTTGTGCGGACTGTTTATCCCCATCAGCAGCCTGCCGGTGTTCCTGCGCCCCGTTTCTTATCTGCTGCCGCTGACCTACGGAACCGATCTACTGGGCGGGGCCATTCTTGGCGTAAGCATGCTGTCGCCTATACTGTGTGTTTTGATTCTTGTGGGATTCAGTGTAGGCTTATTTGCTTTCTGTCGTTACAATATCCGTAGGAAATGGATTCTGTAGAAATGTGATGGCTGCCCTTTCGTTTATCAGGTGCACAATTGAAAGCATACTTGAATCTGGCTTAGGCTGCCCCGCTTGATCGGAGTAGCCTAAGCTGTTTTCATCACATCCCCAGCACCTGCCAGTCAAAGCTTGCATAAAGACGGTGAACGGATTTTAATTTTCATAGCACCGAACTCCTCCCTAATGCCTATATTTAATTGATTGAAACTTCTATTTTGCTATGGTAAACTTATTTCATATATTTACTGAGTAAAACTATTTTGAAATGACAGTGAAGAAAAAATTGCCCTGAAAGGGTGTATTTATATTTGCTTGATTTGGATTCGGCGGATAAACATAATGAAAACGTCACTTTGAAAATAAGGGGGAACGATTTGATTACTACAAACGACAAGCAATTCAATATGTTTCCCTCACATGTAGGGCTACGAAAATATATTCTATATTACAATATCGTGTTTCCAGAAAATGATACGTTCATGGCACAATATACGCTTATACCTAACGCTTGCGGAACATTGACGCTTGCCTTTGATGGAACCGCTGTCATTGCTGAACTATGGGGAGCATCCCTGACACCTGTTTTGTTAGGGATGGAACCAAACAGTTATCATGTCCTGCTGCTGATCCAGCTTTCGCCCTATGGTTTGTATCAAATCACACGCCAAAGCCAAGCTGAGTTTGCTGATAAACGCCTTTCGCTTGCGGATATTGACTATGAGCTATTTTATTCGCTGCATCAGGCTTTTGTAATGTCTAAAACCGCAACAGATTTGGCAAATGTTTGTGAAGAGGTTTTATACAGGCGTATGGAAAAGCACGTTATTTCCGACGCTTTATTATTAGCGTCTACCGTGATTTCTGATAGCCATGGACAAGTACAAGTGAAAGAAGTCGCCCGGCAATCGGGTTACAGTGAGCGACAATTAAATCGCTTGTTTCTTGCCCAAATTGGAATGAATATTAAGGATTTTGCACGCCTAACCCGCTTTAACTATGTCTTAAAGCACATTCAAACATCGCCTTGCTTCTTTGCGGCATTGTCGCAACAAGCCGGATATTTTGACCAAGCCCATTTTGATAAAGATTTCAAGGCTATAAGCGGTGTTTCACCTCAAGCCTATCTGAAAACAATGTCTGATTTTTACTATGACGGAACAGAGATATACGATACAATATCCTCAAAGGGGGATTGAAAAATGAAATATCAAGGTTGTCTTTTAGCGGTTAAAGATATATCCGCTTCTAAGCATTTTTATGAAAATGTGATTCATCAGAATGCGGTCATGGATATTGGCGTGCATGTAACCTTTGAGGGTTTTTCTCTGCAACAAGGATATGCCGAACTCGTCGGTGTGTCAGTCGATAGCGTGAAAGAGCAGTCACATAACTTTCAAGTCTATTTTGAAGTAGACGATTTGGATAAGGTGTATATTGAAATGAAAAGCATATCCGGCTTACAATGGGTGCATGAAATAAAGGAATACCCGTGGGGGCAGCGTGACATTCGAGTATATGACCCCGATAAGCATATTGTAGAGATTGCAGAGGATATGAATACGGTAATCAAACGCTTTTTGAATCAGGGCATGTCGAAAGAAGAAGTTGCTAAGCGCACAATGTTTCCCCTTGAAGTCGTAAACCAGTATGCGTTAGGCTTTGGTATGTGATACACGGCGGCTTTGGTGAAGCAAAGCCGCTATTTTATTCCAAACAAGATCGGAGGAGACGGGCAATGAGTAAATATGATCCGCTTTGGAAGGCGATAGGTCAACACACGGAAAACAGCTTCACGCTGACCTATGCCGAGATTGAACAGATTCTGGACTTTCCTATCGACCACGCCTTTTTAACCTTCAAGAAGGAACTGCCCGCCTACGGCTACGAGGTGGGTAAGATCTCCATGAAGGCACAGACGGTGACGTTCAAACGCTGCGTTTGACAAGCGGTTGCGTTTCTGCCATCATCGGCTTCACCCATCCAAGAGGAGGAACACTATGAACTGGGAACCATGGACAGGCTGTTACAAATTAAGTGATGGCTGTACAAATTGCTATTTTTATGGGCCGTATGCAAAACGCTATGGTCAAAGCACAATACAAAAAACAGATAAATTTGATTGGCCTG
>DOWI01000370.1 GCA_003519645.1 Oscillospiraceae bacterium | reverse complement strand
TGCGCACCGAAGGGACAGAAAGCTTCTATGTAGATGATTTTAAAGTAATGGGTCCCCAAAAGCCGGGCGATGCAGTATCCGGGTTTGTTCAAAGCGTTAACTCGCTTCCTGCTCCCGATAAGATTACCCACGCCAATGAGGCTATCATCGTTTCCCTTGAAGCTGCGTATGCAGCAATTGATCAGTCGGTTTTGACTGACGAGCAAAAGGCTGAGCTGGCAACAGCCAAGGCCGCGCTGGATGCAGCGCGCGAGGCGTTTGATGCACTTCCTCCTCCTCGGAAATCCTTCCAGCCAGAATATGATTTCAAGAATCAAGCCAACCTGATTGCGCCCTACGGCGACCTGGAAACCTTTGGGCTCGGCGATTATGTCTGGAATGAGGAAAATGCCGAGAACGGAACCCCAACCTATACCCTGATTACAGACAAGGATATTGCACATGGCGGAAATAATGCCCTGTTGATTTCAGGTCGTGAAAAGACCCAGCACGGTGCGTCATTTACCCTAACCGATGTAATCAGACAAAACGGCGGCGGCAAATATTACTTCTCTGCCTGGATGAGAACCAAAAACCCCGGTGAAGTAATGGATGTTTTCCCGCTGCTGTATATCGGCGGCTTAGGGATGGAGTTCTACATTAACGGAGACGAACGTTATACCATAACCAACGAGTGGACTTTNNTGGATGGATTCTACAAGTCCAACGGGCAGGAGATTCCTGACCTTGACGAAAAGGCAACCTATGTTGCGCTTCGTTTCTACGGACAAAATGAGACGCTGGAGAGCGCGGATGACGGCGTTATGTTCCCTGACTACTACATCGATGACCTGAAATTCTGGAAGGCATTTGACGGTCAGGAGGACTATGTCGATCCCGATGCGCCTCCGGCAGGTTCGGATGAAGAAACACCTCCCCCTTCAGACAACGACGATGACAAGGATTCAGACGACAAAACACCGGATGACAAGGAAAGCCCCAAGACAGGCCATCCTGTTTCAATTGCACTTCCGATTTTGGGTGCAGCCTCCCTCGGTGTCATATTGTTGGGCAAACGTCGTAAGAAATAAGCAGAACTGATAACAGGCACTTTCCCGGGCAGGAAAAATTGATTCTGTCCGGGAAAGACAGCCGCTTTTCTGCAGTAACTATAATATCTTCTTGCCATTTGAGCTATATGCGGAAAAGGCGGAAAGGCGTGAATTGTTAGCATGAATCAACAACCTTATCTTTCGCTTGACAGACCGCTCGGTTCCTGGGTGTGGAATGTTTCCTATTATGTAGTAAACTCAGAGGAAATGTTCAATTTTTGCAGAAAAAACCATGTAACCGAATTGTATTTGTCTATAAACAGAGATGTAACCGATCTTGCCTATGTAGATCTAATCCGCAAGTGCGCTTCTTACGGCATTCGTGCGGCGGCACTTTCAGGGGATCCGTCATGGATTATTCCGTCCAGACAAAACGGATATTATGATTATCTGGAACGGGTTGACAGGATCAATGAATTATGCGGAGACGGTCCCAAATTCTATTCCCTCCATCTTGACGTTGAGCCCCACGTTCTGCCGGAAGCCAAGCGTGACGGATTGCAGGGCTTTGTTAAATATTTTGTTGACTTTATTAAAGAGGCTCGTGTGCATGCCGATGAGCGTTCTCTTTCACTTGAATGGGATATTCCGGCATGGTTTGGAAGATTTACCGATGAAGAAGCCGATTGTCCGTTAACCGAGACCATCTTCAGATATTGTGATGCGGTGGGCATAATGGCATACAGTGATACGGCGATGGGGCAATACAATGTCGTGATGCCAAATGTAGAAATGGCCAAAAAAATGGGCAAGTCATTAATGATCGGCACCGAAACAATGGATCTTGATGAAGCCAGACGTGAAGACGGAAACTGTGCCATTTCCTATTATGAAGAACTAAAAATTTATATGTATCGCTGCCTGAATCAAATTAATTCTATGGTTGAAAAAACATACGATCAGTTTGGCTTTGCCATTCATGACATGAAGAGATGGATTGCACTTCAACCACATGTGCTGCCCCAATATGCGGAGGTGTACGCAAAATGCTGACGCGCAAGGTAGTGGATGCCAGAGAAAATGCAAACAGGCTGGCGGAGATTTATGACCGGTTAAATGCAGGGGCGTTTCATGATTGTGCACTGCCCGGAAAAACATGGTTTATTGAGCATGATGAAATTCTAACCTTACCTCGGGATGATGGGGATTGCCGCTATCCCTATGGTAGTGATGGATTTAATTTCTGGGCGTATACTTCGGGCTATATGCATAGCAATGAAGGCATTTTTTCTCCTTTTCTTCGAAGCACCGAAGGGCAGGAACCCAAGCTATGCTGGTTTGCCGCTTTTCCGAATGAAAACGGTATGGAAGTCGTTCCGTTGCTTTCGGTTCCCGACCTATCGGATGATGACGTTCGGTATACGGTGTTTAATAAATCGTTTGTTACCTATATTACCGAGGCCAAGGGAATCCGGTTCAGTATCCGCGTATACGTGACGGGGGACAGAGAGACCAGGATTACTCTATGCGCTCAAAATTTAAGTAAAAAAGTAATCGATTTCTATATATCTTCCTATATGAATCCGTTTCTCTTGCATGACGTAAACGAAAACGGGGAAAACCGTTGGTTCAGAGAGGTTTCAGTATGTGCAAACGAGAACAAGACTTTGCTTCCTGATTTTGTGGTGCGCTGCAGCGAAAATCTCAGCAGAACAAAACAGGTAAATAACTACGGAGTGCTGAAACGTGCCCTCAGCTTGTCTGGCGGAGCCTCTCTTCTGTCCCATGAGGAAACCACCTCCCGATATCGATATACAGGCGGCAGTCGATCCAGTCTGCATAATCCGGCAGGTGTTCGCAAGGGAACCTTTGGTGAAACCCGTCATGTTACCACATTTACCGAGGTTGGTATCTGCGGTGATCTGCTGAAGTTTTCTCTTCCCGCCGATGGAGCGATTCGCCAGGACAGTGCATTCTCTTATCGCATTCATTGTGATAATGCGGCACCGATGGAGGAAATGAGATCAAAACATCCTTCTGCCGATGTTTTTGATTCAGAACTCGAAGCCCTGTTAACCCAAGAGGAAAATAAGAGCGCCGGACTTAAGATTGCCTTTGAGGAAGGGGAAAGTGAAAAGCTTTCTTCCGGAGTGATGAACGCGTTTACCGAGCATTTGAAAAAGCAGGTAGAGTTCTGTGCCACAATCAAAGGATACATACAGCTTAGCGCAGGCTCCCTGATTGGCATCCGGGACGTTTTCCAGGCGCTTGAAGCATATTTGATGTGGCAGCCCGGCGAAGCCCGCGCCAAAATGCTGGAAGCACTTAGCTTTACCGACCCGTCGGGACGTTGTCCCCGTCAATATGCCCTGCCTGTTAGGGAAGGCGCCTCCCCTTCCATGGATCTTCGCCCCTTTATCGATCAGGGCGTTTGGGTGATTTCCACCATTGTAAACTACTTGAAATATACCGGAGATTTCGGCTTTTTGAATGAAGTTTGCGGATATTATAATATCGTTGATGAGAAAAAGCGTCTTGTGGAAAAGAGCAGCGAAAAGGATACGGTGCTGGAGCATATGCTTCGCATCATGAATTGGCTGCTGGATAAAACAGATCCCAAAACAAACTGTATTCGGGTGCTTTTCGGTGACTGGAATGATGCGCTGGATGGATTGGGTGTCAGTGAGGATCCGAATCAAGAATACGGAAGCGGCGTTTCGGTCATGGCTGCAGCTCAGGTCTGGCAAAATCTCAATGAGATGATGCAGCTGCTTTCTTTGCTCAACTCTGACAAATATTCCGATACCATAACCGAGTATTCGGAACGTGCAGATGCTCTGGCGGTGGGGCTGCGGAAATACGGCATCGTTCACAACCAAAACGGTGAGGTGCGCATCAGCCATGGGTGGGGAGATCAGCTATCCTATCATGTAGGCGGCTGGAATGATCCCGACGGAGCGTCCAGGCGTAGCTTGACTTCCAATGCATTTTGGGTACTAAGCGGACTGTACGATCGGGATATCGGTTTGCATGATATAATCAAAAATGATATTATGCAGCTTGATTCAAAATACGGGCTGAGAACCTTTGACCCGCACTTTGAGCCTGACGCCAAAGGCGTCGGACGTATTCCAAAACTGCCTGCCGGAACTGCCGAAAACGGCGCCGCTTATATTCATGCCTCTGTATTCGGTGTGATGGCGCTATTCAGAATGGGTTGCGCCAAGGAGGCGTGGGACAAACTGTTGAAGTCTCTGCCTGTAACCCATGAAACCATTTCGGTATCACCCTTTGTCATGCCCAATTCTTACTGTGAGAACCCGGAAAAGAATATAGACGGGGAATCCATGATGGATTGGCAGACCGGCAGCTCTAATGTTGTGCTGAAGCTGTTGATGCGTTTTGTAGCCGGTATTAAGCCGGAATATGACGGCGTCTGGATCCAGCCTGCCAACTACTGCCCGTTNNGATATAAGGCAGAGTTGATGGTAAAAGGCGCAAAAATAAAAGTGGAGTATCGCAAAACCGGTTTGGGCGATCGCAAGTTTACGGTAAATGGGGAGCCGATGGACGGCAAATATAACGAATTTTTGAAAACAAAACGCTTGTGGATGCCCGCATCAAAGCTGGTCGATACTGTAGATATTGTGGTGGAAGACTAACGGTTGGATTCAGCATGTAAATGAAGTTGTTTCGAGCAATAGAGGATCTGTCGGTCAAGGGGCAGCCGACAAATCCGCGGTGGATCATCCCAGAAAACGCCCCTTTTCAAATCGGTTTTATATCCTTTCCGGGTATAAAACCCGGAAAGGATATGAATCTGAATTATGATTCAATTTGGAACAGGCGGCTGGCGCGCCATTATAGGAGACGGCTTTACAAAGGCAAATGTTCAGCTGCTTACCGCTGCCCTTGCGCGAAAAATGAAGGATGCCGATCTTTCCGGCTTCGTCATCGGATATGATCGCCGATTTCTGTCCAAACAGTCTGCATATTGGGCGGCTGAAGTTATGGCTGGGGAAGGTGTCCTGTGCAAGGTTATCAACTACGATGCTCCGACACCGTTGGTTATGTTCTCTGTGAAGTATTTTGATTTGAGCTTTGGTATGATTATAACTGCCAGCCACAATCCTGCCATCTATAACGGCATCAAGGTATTTACCAAGGGCGGCAGGGATGCGGATGAAACGGTTACTGCTGAAATCGAGAAGTACATTTGCGGGATTGATCCGGAGACCATCCGCACAATTCCGTATGAGGACGCACGCTCAAGCGGCTTGATAGAGGAGATTAATCCACAGAACGCGTATCTGGATTCGATTATCCGCGGCATTAATATCGATGCCATTCGGAGCAGAAATCTGAAGATTGTATTGGACCCCATGTACGGTGTATCCAAAACCTCATTACAGACCATCCTACTGACCGCTCGCTGTGATGTAAATGTGATCCATGAGCGGCATGATACCCTGTTCGGCGGACGCTTGCCTGCTCCCAATGTCGAGACGCTGAATGCCCTCAAAAACTATGTCATGGAAAGTCATGCCGACATCGGGATTGCAACCGACGGAGATGCAGACCGTCTGGGAATCATCAATGACGAGGGAGAATTTGTTCATCCCAATCAAATTCTTGTTATTCTTTACTATTATCTTTTGAAATATAAGGGCTGGCATGGCCCTGCCGTACGCAACATCGCAACCACCCACCTGCTTGACAAGGTTGCGGATGCATTCGGCGAAACCTGTTATGAAGTACCGGTTGGCTTCAAGCATATATCGGGAAAGATGATAGAAACCAATGCGGTGATCGGCGGAGAGTCCTCGGGCGGGTTGACGGTTCGCGGACATATTCAGGGCAAGGATGGAATTTATGCTGCTTCCCTTCTCGTCGAGATGCTGGCGGTTACAGGCAAAAATCTTTCTCAAATTTATGACGATATAACCAATGAATTCGGACATCTTGTTATGGCCGAGCGGGATTATCGCTTTACCGAACAGAGAAAAGCAGAAATCAAGCAAATGCTCATGGAAGAAAAGAAGCTTCCCGAATTTCCCTGTGAGATCGAAAAGGTATCCTATCTGGATGGCTGCAAGGTGTATTTCAAAAACGGCGGCTGGATTATTGCCCGCTTTTCCGGTACCGAACCGCTGATTCGTATCTTCTGTGAGATGCAGGAGAAAGCCCAGGCGGATCAGATCTGCGACATCATGAAGGATTTTCTTGGTCTGTAGAACTTATGGGCATGGAAAGGACAGGCTTTTATGAGGGATAGTAAATGCACGGTTTTTACCAATGTCAAGGTCATTACCCCTGATCGGGTGATTGAGAATGCGGCGGTGGTGGTCGAAAACGGCAGGATACAGGATGTCTTGCTTGATCATGAAAGTCGGCATGCATTGGACGGGGTCAAGATTGACGGGCAGGGGTGTTATCTCGCCCCGGGGTTTATTGATCTGCATTGCCACGGCGGCGGCGGTCATGATTTTATGGACGCAACCCCCGAGGCTTTTATAGGTGCGTGCGAAACCCATTCCCGGTTCGGTACAACCACCCTGCTTCCCACCACGCTTGCGGGGGATGACGACGATCTCAGGCAGACCTTTGAGGTGTTCCATCAGGTCAAAGACAAGGAATATAACGGTGCCCGTATGCCGGGGCTTCATTTGGAGGGACCTTACTTTTCGGTGGAGTATAAGGGCGCACAGGACGAAAAGTATATCCGGAACCCCCAGCCCGAGGATTATCACAGGATTTATGAATGGTCGCAGGGTGCCATCATCCGCTGGAGTGCAGCGCCGGAACTGGAAGGCGCCGGATTGTTTGCGGATTTCTTGGCTGATAAAGGGATTATTGCTTCCATTGCTCATACCGCCGCAGCTTATGAGGATGTTTTGGATGCATATCAAAAAGGCTTTAGGCTGATTACCCATCTCTATAGCTGCATGTCCACCATCACCCGGAGAAAAGGATATCGCATTCCGGGTGTTGTGGAAAGCGCTTACCTCATCGACGATATGAAAGCCGAGCTGATTGCAGACGGCTGCCATCTTCCGCCGGCGCTGCTTCAACTGGCTTATAAGTCCAAGGGTGCGGATCGGCTGGTGCTGGTGACCGATTCTATGCGGGGCGCGGGGATGCCCGATGGGGAGAGCATTCTTGGCAGTCTGGGGCATGGTCAGAGGGTTATCGTAGAGAATGGTGTCGCCTATCTGCCCGACCGCGAGGCATTTGCAGGCAGCGTATGTACCGCCGATAGGCTTGTTCGAACCATGGTGAAAGAGGCAGGCGTTCCGCTTTGTGATGCTGTAAAAATGATGACAGCCACTCCTGCCGAAATTATTGGCAAGTCGGCATCAAAAGGCACTGTCGCAAAAGGGTTTGACGCAGATCTGGTGCTGTTTGACCATGCGATTAACATAAAATTGACCATGATTGATGGCAGAGTGATTTACAAATCGGATTGATAGAAAAGGGCTAGAGGAAAGGTGAGCATGTTGGTATTAGAACATAGAGCGGGGAAACTGCTTGTAAAAGTATTTGAAACCCCAAGAGGGTTAGGTGAGGCGGCAGCTTTGGAGGCGGTGGCTGCACTCAATGAGGTGGTTGAGAGGAAGGGCGAGTGCAACATAATATTTGCGGCTGCTCCCTCTCAAAATGAGTTTCTAGCTGCCCTTTGCAACAGCAATGTGGACTGGAGCAAAATCAACGCATTTCATATGGATGAATACATTGGGCTACCGGCGGATGCTCCACAGGGATTCGGCAACTTTCTAAAGGACAAGATATTTAATAAGGTCTCATTTAAAAGCGTCATGCTGATAAACGGACAGGCAGATTCCATAGATCATGAAATAAATCGTTACAGCAATCTGATTCAGCAAAATCCACCTGATATTGTATTTATGGGAATCGGTGAAAACGGACATATTGCGTTTAATGATCCCCATGTTGCCCATTTTGACGATACAATGGAAGTGCGGGCGGTTGAGCTGGACGAGAAATGCAGACAGCAGCAGGTAAATGACGGATGCTTTGAATCGCTTGATCAAGTTCCGACCCATGCCCTGACCCTGACGATTCCGGCATTGATTTCTGCTTCCAGAATCCTTTGCATGGTGCCGTATCATACCAAAACCCAGGCAGTTACCAAAACAGTGTTTGGTGAAATCCGTGAAACCCTCCCGGCATCTATTCTGAGGCTTCATCCGGATGCAACCCTTTATATCGACAGTGACAGCGGACGAGACGTAATCAAAGCTTTGGACAAGCATTAAAATTTAACCCCCGGTATTCGGGGGTTTCCTATGGCTAAAAAATAACTAACCGGTTACTTAGGAGTTGAGGGCATGGATGTAACGACACTAAAAAATAAGGTCTGTGCAGAGATAGACAGGAATAAAGATACCATTCTATCCTGGGGGAATACCCTTTTACACCATCCGGAGCTTGGATACAAGGAGCTCAAAACCAGTGCTTTTATCCGAAGTAAGCTTGATGAATTAAATATCCCCTATATCTATCCGGCTGCGGTGACAGGAATCAAGGGAAGGATAAGCGGAAATTCGGCTGACCTGAATATTTGTATCATCGGTGAAATGGATGGGGTCATCTGCACGGATCACCCGAATGCCGACGGGCTGACAGGTGCGGCGCATGCCTGCGGACACAATGCGCAGGTTGCCGCAATGCTGGGAGCGGCCTGCGGTCTGTTGAAAAGCGGGGTAATGCCTGAGCTGTGGGGAAGCGTCACCTTTTTGGCGGCTCCGGCAGAGGAGTACATGGATATCGCCTACCGAAGGCAGCTCAAAGAAAACGGTACAATCAAATATTTTGGCGGAAAGCAGCAGCTTCTTTATGAGGGCATGTTTGATGATGTTGATTTGGCAATAATGATTCATTCACATGCCGAAACACCCGAAACAAAGCTTTTTCTGCAGGGTGGAAGTCTGGGGTTTGTTTACAAGACCATGGAATTTAAAGGCAGGGAATCCCACGGAAGCGAGCCGTATAAAGGGGTCAACGCCCTCAACGCGGCAATGCTGGCATTGATGGGGATTCACGCCAACCGTGAGACCTTTCGAGATGAGGATAAGATTCGGATTCACCCGATTATCACCAACGGGGGCGAGATTGTAAACACCATCCCGGCAAACGTGACCATGGAAACCTATGTCAGAGCAGGCAATCTGGAAGCAATGAAAGATGCAGCACTAAAGGTGGATCGGGCGGTAAACGGAGCGGCGATGTCTGTTNNTGCCATTAATGCAAGATAACAACCTGAGTGCAGTGTTTGAAGGGAATGCCGCCGCATTTGTTCCACAGCGGGATATATACCATGGTGTTGATATGACAGGCTCCACCGATATGGGTGATTTAAGTCATCTGATTCCTTGTATCCAGCCCACCATGGGTGGCTTCTCGGGCGCTGCTCACAGCAGGGATTTTGGTATTGCCAACCCCGATGCTGCATATATCCTTTCGGCAAAAATATTGGCAATGACGGTTATTGACCTCCTATATGACAAGGCAAAATCAGGGACCGAAATTAAAAATACGTTCAAGCCGGTTATGACCAAAGAGGAGTATATACGTTATTTAGATCAACAGGAGAGATGAATTATGCAAAAGAAATGGACAGAGGATAAACTAAACCAGATGCTGACAGAACCTTCACAGGCACTGATTCAGGATATGAAACAAATATCCGGCGATATCATGGTTCTGGGTGCAGGCGGCAAAATGGGGCCTACCCTTTGTATTCTGGCAAAGCGGGCGCTTGAAAAAGCCGGCAATCCTGCCAAGGTAATTGCGGTTTCAAGGTTTTCGGGTGCAGAAGAGTTGGAGCTTCTTCAAAAAAATGGGGTTGAGACCATCCGTTGTGATTTGCTGAATCACCAACAACGGCAGGCGCTGCCAAAGGCCGAGAATATTATTTTTATGGCAGGAAGAAAATTCGGAACAAACGGGCAAGAATGGCAGACTTGGGCGATGAACGCCACTCTGCCCGCCTTTATCGCGGAGCAGTTTCATGAATCCCGTATAGTGGTTTTTTCATCGGGCAATATCTACCCGATGGTGCCGATTCATACCGGAGGATGCACCGAAGCCGACAGACCCCGGCCGGTGGGGGAATATGCAATGAGCTGCCTTGCCCGAGAACGTGCATTTGAGTATGCCGCCAACCATTATGGAACAAAAGTATTTTTATATCGCCTGAATTTTGCGGTGGATCTTCGGTACGGTGTGCTTTATGATTTGGCGAATAACATATTGCAGAAAAAGCCCATTTCTGTCACAACGCCCTGTATGAACTGCATCTGGCAGGGCAGCGCCAATGAAATTGCGCTGCGGGGATTGCTTCACGCTTCCTCACCTGCCTTAAAGATGAATGTAACCGGGCCTGAAATCATTTCGGTGAAAAAAGCCGCCCGTCGTCTGGGTGAGATTCTCGGGAAAGAACCGATATTTGAGGGGACGGAAAGCAATGATGCTTATCTGAATGATGCATCCAAAGCAATGGAGCTGTTCGGCTATCCGACTGTGCCGGTCCATACCTTAATCGAATGGCAGGGCGAATGGCTGAAAGACGGTGGCAGGGGACTCGGTAAGCCCACCCATTTTGAAGAGCGCGGCGGCAGCTACTAAGGAGAGTATATTTATGAACAGACAGCAACAGGCTTTAGAAATCTTTGCAGCGGGAACGGTGATACCCGCAACACCTTTAGCGCTGGATGAAAACCGTCGGTTCGATGCAGCAGCGCAGAAAAAACTCACCCGATACTACCTTGATGCAGGTGTGGGCGGAATTGCGACCGCTGTCCACACCACCCAGTTTGAAATCCGTGATCCGGAACACAACCTGCTGGAACCGGTTTTGCAGACGGCCGGTGAAGAAATTCAATGTTTCGAGCAAGAGACGGGGAGAACCATCGTAAAGGTGGCAGGGGTATGCGGCGACACCCAAAACGCTGTTAGAGAAGCCGAGCTTGCCAAGCAGTATGGCTATGATGCGGTTCTTCTCAGCCCGGGGGGACTAAACCACCGTTCCGAGGAGGAGCTGATTGAGCGGACAAAAGCGGTAGCCGCCGTGATGCCGGTTATCGGGTTTTATCTGCAGCAATCGGTGGGGGGGCGGGTGTTCAGTTATCGATACTGGCAGCGAATATGCGAGATTGAAAATGTAATTGGAATCAAATGCGCCTCCTTTAATCGCTATACAACCATTGACGTGGTTCGTGCCGTCGCCTTTTCGTCGCGCAGGGATGCAATCACCCTGTATACAGGAAACGATGATAATATTGTGGTTGACTTACTGACGCCATACCGTTTTACTGTGGACGGCAAGACGGTGGAAAAACGCTTTGAGGGGGGTCTGCTGGGACATTGGTCGGTTTGTACCAAATCGGTTGTTGCGATGTTTCAAAAAATAAAGGAGGCAGCCGGACAGCCGTGTATTCCCCAGGAGCTGCTGGCGCTTGGGGTAGAGGTGACCGACGCAAATGCCGCCTTCTTTGACGTGGCAAACGGCTTCAAGGGCTGTATTGCCGGTATTCATGAGGTGCNNTGAACGGAATCTGGTGCCTGAATCCCGCAGAAACCCTCTCGTCCGGTCAGGTTGAGGAAATTGACAGGGTACTTGATATGTACCCGAATTTGAGAGATCCGAAATGAATGTATTTGATATTATCGGACCGGTGATGGTGGGACCGTCCAGCTCACATACAGCGGGCGCGGCGAGAGCGGGAAAGGTGGCGCGCCAACTGCTGGGGGCAGCCCCCGCAAAGGCGGAAATCATACTTTACGGTTCCTTTGCCTGTACCTATCGTGGTCACGGAACAGACAAAGCCATCATAGGCGGTCTGCTGGGCTTTGATGCGGATGATGTACGTATGATTGACAGCTTTGCACTTGCAAAGCGGCAGGGGCTTGAATTTATGTTTGTAAAGGGCAGCTCGGACAAATATCATCCCAATACAGCAAAAATACGGTTACAGGGTTCTGGCGGGGAAGACACGACTGTTGTAGTTTCTTCGGTGGGGGGCGGAGCCATCAAAGTTGTAGAAATCAACGGCATCGAGGTCTCTTTTTCGGCTGATTATTACACAACCGTTATTATTAACCGGGATAAAGCCGGGGTTGTGGCAGAGATGGCAGCCGTTCTGGCTGAAAACCAAATCAATATCGCATTTATGCGGCTGTTCAGGCAGGCGAATATAAATCAGGCAATCATGGTGGTGGAAACCGACCAGCCTATAAGCCAAGATGTTCAGGCTTGTCTTAAAAAAATCATACACATTAAAAAGGTTCTGGTGATTGAGCCATTATCGGCTTAAGGGGGCTGATGCAGAATGAAAGAAATCAAATCTGTAAGCCAGCTTGTGGGGGAAGCAAACAGAGGGAGCTGTAAAATATCAGACGTGGTATTGCGGATTCAATCGGAGCAAATGGGTGTTTCGCAGGACGAGATTATTGGGAAAATGCATCGGCAGTTGTCGGTTATGAAGCAAGCGGCAAAGGGCGGCTTTGGGGATAAGAGGTCGGCGAGCGGGCTCAGCGGGGGAATGGCGAAACGTTATTCCGAAAGCAGCCAAAGCGGACGCCTGCTTTCCGGCGTGGCACATAGAGCTATTGCCATTGCACTTGCGGTGGCTGAGCACAACGCTTGCATGGGTCTGATTGTGGCTTCTCCCACCGCCGGTTCATGCGGTATTTTGCCCGGTGTGCTGCTTTCGGTAGGGGAATTATATCATAAATCGGATGTAGAACTGGTAAGTGGATTGTTCAACAGCGCCGGAATCGGGATGGTGATTGCAAAGCGTGCCTTTGTATCCGGCGCACAGGGGGGCTGTCAGGCGGAATGCGGAAGTGCAGCGGCTATGGCTGCATCAGCGGCGGTTGAACTGATGGATGGTACGCCTGAAATGTGCGCTTGGGCATGTGCCTTCAGTCTGAAATTCACAATGGGTTTGGTGTGCGATCCGGTTGCGGGACTGGTTGAGGTCCCCTGCGTTAAGCGAAATGCATCAAACGCAGCGATTGCACTGACCGCAGCCGAGCTTGCACTCACCGGAATTGAAAGCGCAATTCCGGCGGATGAGGTGATTGACGCAATGCGGGATGTTGGATTAAAAATGCCGGAAGCTCTCAAAGAAACATCACTCGGAGGTTTGGCGGCAACCAAAACTGCAAAAGCGATTGAGAATAGACTTTATATGGCATAAGGTTACGCCTGTAGATGTACCCAAAAATTCATATTGCTCAATAAGCCTC
>DOWI01000429.1 GCA_003519645.1 Oscillospiraceae bacterium | reverse complement strand
GGGGGTGCGGACAAAATCCTGGACCTAATATAAAACCAGGGAGGTTCTGCATGTTTACCTATCAGAAAAGAATTAAGGCTGTCCAGTTATTAATACAGTACGATATGAGTTATGCAACAGTAATACGTGAACTAGGATACCCTTCAAAGGGAGCGCTTATCAACTGGTACAAAGAGTACATCAAAAATGGTGATCTTCATGAGGATTACATAAGAAAGTCAAAATACAGCGAAGAAGAACGTCAAAAGGCTGTTGCTTACTACTTGGAGCACGGCAAATGCATTTCCCGTACAGTTAGGATCCTAGGATATCCTAGTAGGCCTGAACTTGACGCTTGGATCAAGGAGCTGGCCCCTGACGAAAAGAAATATTGTCGGTCAGGAGGATTACAGATAAAATATACGCGTGAACAAAAAGAAAAAGCAGTCATTTCCTTGTGCTCAAGAAGCAAACCCGCTAAAGAGGTTGCCGATGAAATTGGAGTATCCCGTGAAGTCCTATATGATTGGAAAAGGCAGCTTTTAAAAGAAGGACGCGAACCAAAAATGGCAAAGAAAGATAAAAATTCAAACACATCAACTGATGTCAAACATAAAGAGCAAATAACCGATTTACTGGCTGAAAAAGAGCACCTGACCAAACAAGTAGATGAACTGCAAAAAGAAATTTACCGACTGCAGCTGGAGCGGGACATATTAGAAAAAGCCGCAGAAGTCATAAAAAAAGAAAAGGGCATTAGTCTTGCAACACTCACTAATCATGAAAAGGCCATAGTGATTAATGCCCTAAGAGGAAAATATCCTCTGAAGGATCTTCTTCAAATTCTTCATATGGCCAAAAGCAGCTATTGTTACCAAGCCTTTATCCTGAACCAAAGTGATAAATATGCTGACTTACGTAAAGAAGTAAAGAAAGCCTTTAATGAATCTTCCAGTCGTTACGGTTATCGCAGAATCCATTCTGTAATTAAATCATCTGGCACAGTCATATCAGAAAAGGTAATTCGCCGGATTATGAAGGAAGAGCGATTAATCGTACCCGGTATAAGGCGCAGGAAATACAGCTCATACAAAGGCGAAATTAGCCCGGAAGTCGCGAATGTTATTAATCGTGATTTCCATGCGGACAGGCCAAATGAAAAATGGCTAACTGATATAACGGAATTTCGTATCCCAGCCGGGAAAATATATCTGTCTCCCATAATTGATTGCTTCGATGGGCTGCCAGTAAGTTGGACCATTGGAACATCACCAGATGCGGAATTAGTTAATAGAATGCTTGATGAGGCACTCTCTGTACTTAAAGAGGGTGAGCATCCCGTAATTCATACAGACCGTGGCAGCCATTATCGTTGGCCGGGTTGGATAGAACGAGTGGAAAAGGCTCAACTGACACGCTCGATGTCAGAGAAAGGATGTTCGCCTGATAACTCCGCTTGTGAAGGCTTCTTTGGCAGACTCAAAAATGAGATGNNTACAGAAGAAGTCTGGGGTTGGCAGACTCAAAAATGAGATGTTTTACAATCGCCACTGGACTGGTATTACAATAAATCAGTTTATAGAGCAACTCGATGAATATATAAAGTGGTATTCATCAGAACGGATCAAGTTATCGCTAGGTGGAATGAGTCCTTTAAATTACAGAAGAAGTCTGGGGTTGGCTGTTTAAGGTCCAAGAAAACGTCCGCGCCCCCTTCCGAGATGCTGACATATTTCAGTCATTGAAAGCCACCTATTTTCAGCTTCACCCATGATAATCTCCCTTCTGGCAAAGAAACAACGTCTGTATGTATTTACCATGTTCTTTATTATACATTCAAAAACGACAAAGAGTAATACGATTTATAAATAATAATTGAGTTTTAATATGTTTTATGTTGATTTACTTTGGATAATACGGGTGGCATATTCCATTGCCAGAACTATTATAGACAAATATTCCCTAGCTTTATAAAGAAAAAGAGAACATAAGCACACCCCAGGTTTACCGCCGTGGTTATTTTCCCATCCCTCCTCTCTGATTGGCCGGGGCAATTACCTTTGATATTTCTGTTTTCTCCTTTACACGCAAAAAAGTCGCTTGCCTTATCCAGTGAATAAAACAAATGGCTTTCCGCAAAATTGTTTTATAAAAAAAGAATGTCAGCGAAACTAACATCCTTTTCCTTTGCATATCGGCGCTTATTTTTTTTTAACTCCATAAAACACTGCTTCTGAAATATGTAGGTGTTATGCCGCTTTGAGCAATGATTTTGCAAGCTGCTACCAGTGACAACAGGAACTTGTACCCACGCTAGAGTAGCGGGGCAGGTGGAATTAAACGCCGGCAGACGATTCCTTGACATATACCGCCGCTATTTTGCCGAGGACTTCTTCTTTTGTCTGATTTCGAATTCCAAACTGTTTCAGGTCAACCTGTTCGGTTTCCATTGCGGAAAGGAATTCCGAAATATCCGCATAAACGCTGTCGGGAACCGTGACTTTTGTTTCTGGCGTCAGCAATACACTGAGACGAAATACATCGTTTTTATGCTTTCTGATGTTCTTGCTGTCTACGTTTTCTCCCGCCGCTTTGCGACCGGATAGGTCCAGCCATGCTTTTGCTTTGAGGGGAATGAGGTGGCCTGCGTCCAGAATGGAAATTCCGTCGATCAGCACCTTTCCGTCCAGCAGAAACCGGTAATAGTCGTTATCCATCAGTATCGCGGAAAGGCTGGATAGTTCATCATCCAGAGGCAACGGCGTCAGAACCGCGTCCTCCGGTAAGACGATGGCCTCGCTACGGCGTGAAAACAGCTCTATCATAAACGGAAAATCTCCGCTTTTCGGATTGATAAAGCGATAGAACTGCGGCTCTCCTGTGTTTTTTTTCTTGTGTTCATAGCCTCCGGCGATTATATACTCCCAAAACCGGATGCCAAATTCAGGAGTGAGGCTTTCGACGACCAGAACCATGTCGATGTCTCTGGTGGCGCGAAAATCCAAACCGTCTTCGCTCATCAGCAAATTACAGGCTGTACCGCCGATGATCGCGTACTGGTCGCTGTAACCGGCAAACCACTTCTTGAAGCTTTCAATTCCCGATACCATTTACCACACCTCCGTCAATATTTCATCCAGCATTTGTTCCACACGCTCATCCGCCACATCTTTCAGGCTGACGGCCAGAGACAGAGCATCCGCTTTGCCGTCTCCGCATATCAGGCGGGGGTCGTACTTCCATAGCTCCAGCGCGCATTGTTTTTCCGCGTCTATCAGACGCGCGCCGGCATTGGAGATGGCTTTTTCGGACTGCACCGTTCCCCAAACCTCCGGCATGGGCGGATTTAGCATACTCCTGTCCGCAATGGCGCTCAGTCCCGCACGGAACATCTCCGGCGTGATCACAGTCCGGCTGATATAGACGGTTTTCCGAACTGGGTTTATCAGATACGGTTTCGCCTTCTGATACAGGGCTTGCGGCGTCATATCCGAAACGAGCACCTTCTTTACGCCGTCGCTGTTTTTCGAGGCTAATCCTACTTGCGTCAGTTGATTGGCCGCGCGGGAAATAGTCATGGCCGAAAAACCGAACCACTTTGTCATGTCGCTCAGATACATCGGCTTATTTTTCCTTGTAATAAACGCGAAAAGAAGCATCTGCGCGGAGGGCTGAAGCTTTTCCAAAACCGGCGTGATTGCTGTTTCGCTGTCGCAACGGTCTTGAAGCTGGACGCCCATAAAGGGCAAATATATCTGTTTCCTCGGAATAACAAATGCGATTTTTGCTTCGATGAACGATGTTCGTCTCTGGCGGGTAATGGCAGGCAACTCGAATACGACCGGCCATTTACATATCTCGCGCAGCCGCTTTAAGTGTTTTTTAATTACGTTGATGGCGCTGAGTTCAGTGGCAGGCTTCAGAAACAGGCACTGTGTACCGCCGATGCTGACAGCTTCAAAGCGGTATTCGTTCAGCAGGAAATGCGGCAGTTTGTCTGCCTGCTTCCATTCAGCGCGCGCTACGTTAACGCCAAGTGTTTCTGTGATATATTCCATTGGCTCGCCTCCTTTTAACTCAACAATAATATTATAACCAAAAGAAAGTTAAATATCAACAAATGAGTTAAAGTCTTTTTGAGACGGTCAGCAAAATAACGGCGCGGACAGCCTATCAAAACAGGTTACCCGACTTATTCTGCTGCTGCGTTTTTGCGTTGCCTTCGGCGTGTCACGGTAACAGAGACGAACGCAGACCATATGTAGGCATTATGCCGGTTTTAAGCAACATAATTTTACGAAGCTGTCACCAGTCACATGTCCTGTATATTTATATATGAAAAGAGGACATGAGCAAAAACCCCATATCCTCTTGTTCATTCCATATTTTATTATTGCTAAACCTGTACTTTTAGCTCTTGCCGGTACTGGGCGTAATGGTCGCTTAACACATACTCGATAACCCATACTTTAGGTATCCTGTA
>DOWI01000395.1 GCA_003519645.1 Oscillospiraceae bacterium | reverse complement strand
CAGACTCCAACGCGGGCGTTAAAAACTCGTTGTCCTTTTCTTTTTGAAGAAAGGCGATATAGTGCCGGAGAGCTTGATTGATAAATTCGTTGCGTGATCGGCAGTTCGCCGCTTTGAGGTAACTGTCGGATATTTTCAAGAGGCTTCTTTCACTGTAAAAAGCGGTTCTTACCTTATCTTCCTGCATAGCATTTCCTTTCTGCCGTTATGACGGCTTTTTGCCTGATATACTGTGTTTTCAGCCGAGTATGGCATCAAAAATCCGTGTTTTCCGAAAACCNNTTCCGGACGGTGTAAACTGGAGTGATGACGCGAAAGCGGCATCACTCCTTTATCCTGTTTCAGAACCCGGTCGGCTTGACCTGCATATTCGGGGCTTACATATAGGCTTTTGAAAACAGCCGCATCCTGTTTTCACTCCCGGTTGCTCACAAGGGCGCACAAACCGCCAACGGTCGCTTGAACCGCTGGCGGTCGTGTGTTATCCCTACCACGCCGGAAAATCGCACACAGGGCGCGACAGTCGGTTATTCCGCTCTGAGCTTGGCGTCGCCGCTTCTCCGGGTGGGGCTGGACGTGTTATCCGGTGTGCTACCATCTTTCATTTCAAGAAAACGGCGTACATCTGGCGGGACGATTTTCTTAAAAAGAGAATCAAAAAAGCCATCCAGCTCTGTGTCTAATTCAAGATTTTTCTGCGTGAGAAACAGCCGGATGGCGTTCAGCCGTTCCTCATTATAGGTCATTGTGATGGTTGCTTTTTTCATATTCATCCTCCTGAAAATAAAATTATATCATGGTCATGCCGCCGAATTCTTCCACCTCATCCTCGTCGAAATCATCCTCATCCGGCTCAGCCAGCCCACCGGCAGAGAAGGAAAACAGCGATAGTTGGACTTCTTCCGTGGGCATTTCCTGCATTCTGCGGACGCAATCTTCGAAGGATTTCAAGTAGGATTCGGCGTGTTCGTGACGCCGCATAGCGACGAGATCGTCGTGTTCAATGTGATGTTCCAGCCCGGTTGCGTAACCGATGACCGCGTCGATGCATAACTTTTTCTTGGTCTTGGGGGAGAAGTCATCCTGGTGACGAAGGATATATTGGTAGTTGGGATCGACCTTATATCTCCCCAGCGAGACCTTTGCCGCCGCCCGGATTTCATCGACCCGCGCCATATATTTTTGATCCACTTCAGGCGGTCTCTCTTTGAAATAAGCGGAGGAATAATTCTCCGGCGACATGGTTTCCTCAATTTTGTTGCGATAATAAAGGATGTGGTTGCGGACAAGGTTGAGGTTGACCCCGTCCTCACAACACGGATCGCTGCCGCCGTTTTCATACAGATCAACCCAATGCTCATAGGATTTCTGCAGTTCGGCGGCGTAATCCTCTTGCTGTTTCTTTCCCATAAGCGCACCTCCTACAGCATGGTCATGCCGGGAGATTCATCTTCGTCCGGATCGTCATAGTCATCGTCATTAAGCCATTTACTCGTTTGATTGACGCCATATTGTCCCGCCAGCATATATGAAAAATCTGACAGACGTTCGGCATCCACGCCGGACAACCCGATCTGCACACCGTAGCTTCCTTCATAGATACACTCTACCTTCGCGTTCAGGACGTCAGCCCAATCCTTTTTCCCCTGCTCAGTGAGGGTCTTGTCGTTAAGCTCCANNAGATCGTGATCTTCGTCGCAGTGGCAGAGGTGAACGTTCTCTAAATTACAGCCGATCAACCCCATCAGTGTCATAAACCGTTCACCGGGGGCGATGCAGTCCTTCACGTTGGTGAGATAATAATTGATCTCAAAACAGTCCTCATGCATAATGATGTCGGTGATTTCGTCGCGTTCTTCCAGCTCTTTTTTTAACAATTCACCGGTGCCGTTATCGGAGGTAACCATTGAATGCGCGTAATCGCCAATCATTTCGAGCGGTATATTGTGGTGGCTTCCATCCGGCAAGTCCTTCATCGAGCAGACGAAATCCGCCATGTTTTTGATGCGCTTGTCCAGCCATTCCCTCGCGCCGGGGAAAACCGAAGCGTAGGAAATATGGTTTTTTCCGCAGACCGCGACTCCATTTTCGCTGTCCTCGCTCATAATAAGCAGGGATTTGTACTCGGATATCAGTATGGAGCGCTGCGGTGTAATCGTTTCAGTGTATTTGTTCAGCCGGTCAAGGTATCGATCCGGCAGTTGCCCGTTGGCGAGAAGGGTTTGGTATTCGTTTTCCGGCAGAATGACCACGCCGGTGATCTCAACGTCACGGGCTTCCAGTCCTTCGGGCATCTGCATTGTCAATTTTGTTTTCATTTTCTGCTTATCTCCTTATTCTAATTTCATATCGGCGTTCTCATCGGGATCGTAAAAATATTCTTTTAAATATTCGAATCCGGCCGCCGCGATTTCTTCATCGGACATTTCAAGCTGTTCTACAAGCGTGTTGTATAACGCGCCGTCGCTTGTATGATTGCCGCCAATACAATTGAACGCCTTATCCCGTATCTGTTCAATGCGCTCCGGGGAAAAGGGCAGCGAGGATTTTGTGGGTGTTTGTTGTGGGTACAGCATGATTTCATCTTCGACGATCTCAACAAAGTTGTCCGGCACACGCTCCCTGATCATCTCGGTCAACAACGGCATATACTGTTCGTCGAAGCTATGCACATTTATCAAATCATCGATCAATGCGCGGTACGGACCTTCACGTCCCTCGTCAAAATAAGCATCGGCACATGATGTGATTTCATCCACCGCGTCCGACAATCGTTTTTCAAGATCGGCAATGCATTTGTAATTTTTCATTTCGTTACCTCCGTCATTGCATAGTCATTCCGGTTGATTCATCTTCGTCCGGCTCGGCTGACAGCCCTGTGCAGTTATTCATTCGGGTGTTTTCCAGTTTCGCGTCATCGATCTTCGCGCCGGTGAAGTCGCTGTTATCAAGCGAAGCGAGGTTGAAATCCGATCCGCTCAAATCCGCGTCGGTGAAATTGCAATGAGTAAAATGCGAACTGAGAAAATGACAGTTTATCAGTTTTGCACCTGTAAAATCGGATTCTTCAAAGACGGCGTCCACCGCTTCCACGTTGTACATATCGGCGTTTGTGAAATCGCAGAAGGTATAAGAACCGTTGCCTAATGTCGCCGCGTTCAGGATCGCGCCTTTGAAAAACGCACCATTCAAATCAGAGTTCACAAGGTAACTATCGGATAAATCCATATTAGAAAAATCGGCTTGTTCGCCGCCCGCTTCATCATGATTCCATAAAACGTGTTTGGCCAACATGACCTTGAGCTCGTCTTCGCNNTTTCTTTCTTTTCCTGCTGGTAATTCGTGTATAAAACGATTTCATCATTATCCATTTCAAACTCAAATCCGGAATGCTCACCAAGCATTTCAAGCAGGAGCGGGATATACCGATCCTCAAATTGGTACTTTTCCATAAGGTCGCCAATCAGAACACGATATGGTTCATCGCCCTTATGGGCGTTGGCGCGGGACATCACATCATCTACGGCACCGGTCATGCAGCTTTCAAGGTCTTGGATGCAGTTGTACCTTTGTTCCATGAATACGATCTGACGGGCATTCGGGATATGGGTGCAATAACGGGCGTAATCATATCCCTCTGAGCAGATCAAAATCCCATCGTCAATGCCCTCGCCAAGCACCAGCAGGCAGTGGCTTTCCCCATTCTCATCGCAGCGCATCCACGCTTTGTTTTCTGATATAAAATCATAATCACGAAGCGGAAATTCATAAAGCAGCGCGTATTCGCTCTGACCGATCTCAATGATTTTATCCACCGCGCAGGGTTCCGCGCGGAAGTCGTCAAGCTTATGATACAGGTGCGCGTTTAAATAAAATTTCATGGTGTGTTCACCTCCAGATATTTTTTTGGATTGACGGGCTTGCCATCAATTATGATTTCAAGATGCACATGGCTGNNGGCCTGTGTTGCCTACCTTTGCGATTTCGGTATCTGTGGTCACCTCGTCGCCAGCGGCTACGAGGATTTCCGAGCAATGGGCATACAGGCTGGCTTGGCCGCTGCCGTGGTTAATCACGACATAGTTGCCGTATCCGTCCTCGTCATAGCGGACGAACAACACTTTACCGGCTTTGACTGGGTATATAGGTGTGTGTGCGCTTGCTGCGAGATCGATACCGCTGTGCTTGGCATCCTCGCCGGTGATCGGGTCTTTCCTGTTACCGTAACCGGAGGTCAGGCAGGCTTGCCAGTCCAGCTCCTTGTAGGG
>DOWI01000396.1 GCA_003519645.1 Oscillospiraceae bacterium | reverse complement strand
ATCGGCAAAGAACGCATCCGCCGTGCGGGAAGGAAGCTGACCGAAACCGATGGTCAAATGCAGCTTGGCGAAGATGACAAGAAACCGTTAGATATTGGCTTTCGCGTGTATAAATTGGATTCTTCAAACCTGAAGACATGGGATGATACACCAATTGAAGACAATCAACTCAACATTCTATACAAACGTATGAATGGCATGATTCACCGAGTGAAGCACGATCGGTCCGAGATGGACATGGTCTGTGAAATTATGCTGAAGCTTGGTGCGCCCTTGACTTGTCCGGTCTCTAAAATTGAGATAAGCAGCAAATCTGCCTACACTGTAGGTGAGGACTGCACGCTGCTCATCTGCTTAGCTGAGAATATTCAGCCTTCTGATGTGGAGGCAATCGCTGAATATGCTGCGGCGATAGTCGTCATTGCCCGCGACAGCTTCGCCGACGATACCGCCATGGCAAATGCCTACTATATATTGCGAGATAAAGGCATAGAACTGAAACTGGTGTAAATGCACCTATATAATTTATGGGGGAGATGATTTTGTGGCGATATTAAAAGCTTTAATAAACAAGGAAACTCTTAGGATGATCTGCGAAACAAAGCGAGTTGAAGTTTCTTATATTGCAGATAAAATCAGTTGCAAGCCAACTTCAAAAGTTGATGAATGGCTTAATCTTTCCTCAGAAACTCTGCCGACTTTTAATCAGGCAAAAAAAGTTGCATCTTGTTTGCATGTTCCGTTTGCCGGATTATATATGAAACCCGAAGATGTTCCGAAAAAACAACTCCCTAAAATTGTTAATCGTCGCGTCCTTTTAAATGGATATAGTCAAAACGAAAGTTCTCTAAATATCGCTATATCAGATTTACTTGAAACACGTGACCTACTAATTTCCATAAAGCGAGAGTTAAAAGAGCCTACTTCCCCCTTTAATGTTGCGATTGATACAAATACGACTGATGTGGCGGTAGCTTTGGCAATTCGAAAATTCTTTGAGATTAGTCTAGAGGAGCAATTTAGAAAGTCATCTGCTCGTCAGTTTTATTTATATGTGCGTCAGCAGATTGAGGCAAAAGGTGTATTCATCCAATGTTTTACGGATGTCGATTTGGATACAGCTCGGGGATTAGCCATTTTTGATGACGTCATACCCATCATTGGAATCAATGAGAAAGATCGTCCACCGGCAAAGACATTTTCTATTATCCATGAACTGGTTCATTTGTTAAAGCGTCAGTCATCGCTATGCAATGAATTTGTAAGTGCATTTTCTAAGAACGCTGAGGAAATATTTTGCAATGCTGTTGCAGGCGAATTGCTTGTACCACGAGATGCATTGTTTGCTAAATTGCATAGCAGGAACCTATCTTCGAACTTTGCAATTTCTGATATTCAAAACCTAGCAAATGATTTTTCAGTAAGCAAAGAAGTTATTTCCAGGAGGCTGCTTGACAATGGGGTCATTAATGAAGTGGAATACATTGCTTATAATGACGAATTTCGAAAGTTAATAGAAACTGAAAAAGAAGAACAGCGAATAGCTCGATCCGAAGGGCGTGCACCAACGATACCAAAATATCCCGATAGAGAAGCAATTGACCGAACAAGTTCAAGCCTATGTCGTTCTTTGTTCAAAGGTTATACCGAAGACGTTTTCAGCAAACAAGATGTGTCACGCTATCTTGGAATTAGCCAAAGATATACGGATAAATTCCTTGGGGAGGTGTCGAAATGGTACGTCAGATGAGTCTATTCTCAGAGAAGCTGCCGTATAAATACATTATCGACAGCTCGTCAATCTTCTCTCAGAAGGACAACGAACCCCATAGACGGACAGTATATCGAGGACTATGGAAACGTATTGAACAATTAATACAAGAAAAAGAGATAGTAACATCCTCTGAAATAGCCGACGAGATTAAAGATAAAGATTTGGAATCCTGGCTACGGAACCAACAGTGCGTTATCCTTCCCATTGACGAATCCATACAGCAAAATGTAACCAGAGTTGTTTCCGATAATCCAAAGCTTGTGGACTTCAAACAAGTAAAATCGTCGGGAGATGCGTTTCTAATTGCTACCGCCATGGAGTACCACTTAACTATTATTACTGAAGAAAATCAAGATAGTCCTTATAAGATACCAAAGGTTGCAGAAAACATGGGTGTAAAGGCTATTGACATTAATGAGCTTTGTCAAATTGAGGACTGGCAGTTTTAGTATGTTTTGATATTGCCTAAGAAAAGTTGGGGTTATATGAAACTAAAATTCAAAAATCAGGATTTTCAAACCGATGCGATGAACGCCGTGGTCGATTTGTTCATTGGACAGGAAAAAACACGAAGTACCTTTTCTGTGGTAGAAGAGAAACAGATGTCGCTAATGAATAGTCTTGGTATAGGAAATGCTTTGTATATTGACGCGCAAACGCTTTCTGACAATATGCACACTGTTCAGAAACGTAATAATTTACCTATGACACCCAATGCGTCGGATATGCAGTTCTGTATTGAGATGGAGACGGGTACTGGCAAGACCTATGTTTACACCAAAACCATTTTTGAGCTAAATCGTAAATATGGTTTCACCAAGTTTATCATAGTTGTACCTTCTATTGCCATCCGCGAAGGGGTCTATAAGTCCTTTGAAGTCACGAAAGAGCACTTCGGACTGCAATATGACAATGTGCCGTGCCGGTATTTTATTTACAATTCCGCAAAGCTCTCCGATGTGAGACAGTTCGCCACAAGCGCCAACATCGAAATTATGATCATAAATATTGACGCTTTCAAAAAATCCGAGAATATTATTAATCAGGCACAGGATAAATTGAATGGTGAGACCGCTATGCGGTACATTCAAGATACTCAACCCATTGTCATCATTGATGAGCCGCAGAGCGTGGACAATACGCCGAAGGCAAAGGATGCCATTGCCTCCCTGAACCCGCTGTGTGTGCTACGCTACTCTGCCACACACCGTGAGAAGATTAACTTGCTTTATCGTCTGACACCGGTGGACGCATATCTGATGGGACTGGTTAAGCAGATTTCCGTATCATCCAACCAGGTGGCTGGTGGCTTCAACCAGCCGTATGTCCGCCTGCTTTCCGTTTCAAATGACAAGGGCTTCCGCGCTAAGATAGAGATCGATGTAAAGGGCAAAGATAGCATTGTGTCTCGCAAGACGCTAACTGTNNCTTTACGAGGGCTATTCCATCGTTGGAATTGATTGCACCCCGGACTATGAGCATATCGAATTTGGCAACACCGAAGAAGTGGCGCTGAACAAAGCCATCGGTGACGTAGATGAGGACATCGTTAAACGAGCGCAAATTCGTCGCACCATCGAGGCACATCTTGATAAAGAACTACGTTATACCGATAAAGGTATTAAGGTGCTTTCGTTGTTTTTCATTGATAAAGTGGACAAAT
>DOWI01000200.1 GCA_003519645.1 Oscillospiraceae bacterium | reverse complement strand
AGCAAGCCGATAGAGAGCGGCTGGAGGAGACCGGACAGCAGGAGAAAACCGAGCAAAGGCTTGCGGATGATTTTTTGCAGCTTCATTCGGAATTCCCCGACCGCTTTGTCTATTTTAAGGATGTGCCCTCCGCTGTGGTGGAAAGTGCGGTCAGGGAAAACCTGCCGCTGCTGGACGCATATCTCCGATATCAGCATCGGGAGGCGCGCCGCGCCGCAGCCCAACAAGCGAGACAGGCCGAAGCCGCGGCAAGATCGGCAGGCTCGCTGAGCGGTATGCAGCATTCGCCCGATACCGAATTGAATTCCTTTGAACAGGCGTTTAATACCGCACTGCGGTAAAATCTCCCCCAGTCGCCTGCGGGCGCCAGCTCNNATGTTTGTGCTGTCCGCATGAGAGATACATATAAAACGGGCGGATATAGAATCCGCCCCTACGGTGTCGAAAATTGCACGAAGTGACGGAGGGAGTACAGGGCACACAAGTAAAAATAACAAATTTAAAGGAGAAATGAACAATGTCAATCAACACAATTGCACTTTCAGAGAAAATGACGGGTGAGCTGGATCGGGCAGTGGTACAGAAAGCCATGACAGGATTTTTCAACGACAACGCAATGCGAACAAAATTTGTGGGGGCAGGAACGGTGCTGATTCCTGACGTGGAGCTTTCGGGACTGGGCGACTATGACCGTGACGGCGGCTTTGCACAGGGCGCAATCAATGTTGCCAATACGGCTTACGAGCTGAGAATGGATCGGGGGCGCAGCTTTATGCTGGATGCCCAGGACTGTGACGAAACAGGAATCCCCGGTCTTGCGGGGCAGGTAATGGGAGAGTTTGTCCGCACCAAGGTGATTCCTGAAATGGATGCCTATGTTTTATCCAAACTGGGGAATGTTGCAGACACCAACGCCCAGACCTTGACCGGTACGCCCGATACACAGGCGTATGAAATGTTCAATGAAGCCTGCAACTATATTTACAACTGTCTGGGCTATGACGAGGAGCTGGTTGCCTTTGTCAACGGCACCATGTGGGCGGCCATACAAAGCTCACCCGAAATCAGCCGTTTCATTACGGTGAACGATTTCAAGCAAGGGGGAGTTGATCTCAAGGTGAAATCCATCAACGGCGTTGCCCTGCTTCCGGTGCCCGACAGCCGCATGAAAACCGCGTTCACCTTCTATGACGGCAGGACATCCGGCATGCCCGACCAAACCGATGGCGGTTTTGCGCCGGCCGTCGATGCCAAGAACATCGGAATGCTGGTTCTGCCCCGCCGCGCTGCCTCTCTTGTAAAGAAAACTGAGAAAATCCGAGTGTTCGATCCCGATAAAAATCAGCAGGCGGATGCGTGGAAATTTGATTACCGGCTGTATTATGACCTAATAATCAAAAACAGCATGGAGCCGGCGATTATTGCGTATGTTTATTAAGGTTTAATAACGCATAATCGATCATGTTTGTGTTGTAGGGACAGATTCCATATCCGCCCGGTTCATGACGTTAATAGTAGAAGTATCTCCCTCAGTCGCCACGGGCGACAGCTCCCTCTAAGAGGGAGCCGAGAAAAGCCTCCCTCCTCGAGGGAGGTGGCAGGCGAAGCCTGACGGAGGGAGTAGGGGCGGATATAGAATCCCGGCGGATAATAGAATCCGCCCCTACTACGGTATCAGAAAGGATTTGGTTGATACATGAAAACAGGGAATGAGGTAATGGAGCGGGCGCTTCGGCTGCTGGGCTATGTGAACAGCCGCGGTCATCCGGACAGCGTAAAAGATGCCGCATTGTTTAAAAGGGCGGCCAACGCCGTCATTCAGATCTATGATGATCTCAAACGGATCGACCTTCTGGGGGATAAAGAATGTTCTCTATTCGATATGACAGAAGTATTGAAGCTGTCGCCGTCCGTCATCCATGATGTTATGCCCTACGGTGTAGCAATGCTGATTGCCCAGAACGAGGGGGACAGCGATGCCCAAGCCCTGTTTGCAGCCCTGTATAGCAGCAAGCGGGCATCTGTTCCCCAAAAGAGAAAAACCATCTGTGATGTGTTGCCGAGAGGTGGTTACTGATGGAATATCCAAAGCTGTCCCGCAATTCTTCGGAACGCATCCATATCCCGGGCTTTGACGGAGGGGTAAACCACAGTGAAATGAACGCCGCTATGGGTGACAACCAGCTTAGGGATGTTCTGAACATGTGGTGGAAGGACGGTGCCCTGACAACACGTCCCGGAATAAAATCAGTCATTCCATCCTTTTATGACACAAGCGGGAAAACAACCGTGTCGGTGTCGGGAGGCAGCAGTGATATACCATCCCCCTCCGGCTCCAAACGGCGGATTGCAAGAACCTACCGCCGATACACCACCACAGCGCTGTATGATGTGGTGGTGTCCACCTTTGGCTATGACGGAACCGAAGAAAAAAGCATAATCCGCACAGGCATGTCTGCCATGGAATGTGCAAGCGTTATGCTGGCGGAATGCGGCGGCGGTCAATGGAGCGGTACGGCCGCAGGGGGCGCGGTTGCGTTTATCGGACAGGGCGGGAAAGGATGGGGCGGTAAAATTCTTGCACAGCCAACCTTACCCGATTGGAGTTGGGTGGATCTGTCATCCCAGGCTTATATCCCCCTGGTTATGATAAACGGAGCAGGAAGCCCCACCACTGAAACTGCGCAATACAAAGGCACCATTTACGAGGGCTTCAATCTGTTGACGCCCAAGTTCCGAGCAAGATTTACCACAAATGATGAGGCCAGCAGGTATTTTTATCTGCCGGTAAAACAGCTTGACAGTACCGAAATCATTGTACACTATACCGCATCAAACGGGACTGTATATACGTATACGATTCCGGCAGGCAGCAGCACCTCTGCCATCGACGAAAACGGACTTCAGGTGAGGGTAAACCGTACCGGGGGGTATATCTATTATTATCAGCCTTCAATGGGGGCGGTGCGGTGGTTTCCTTCAACCGGAATCAGCAACAACCTTGAAGTGATGGCATCCAAAACCAGAGCTGAGGGGCGGGACAAGATATGCTCTATGGGCTTTTGCACATGGTTTGGGGGTGACCGAAGCGGATATAACGGCGGCACCAGACTGTTTGTATCGGGGCACAAGCTGTTCCCCAATCTGGTCCACTGGAGTGACGTCAACAATCCCCTCTATTTTCCCGAAAACAATTTTGCCTTTATCGGAGATGCCGGACAGGCGGTCACCGCCTTTGCCAAGCAGGGGGAAAAGCTCATTATTTTTAAGGAATATCAAATGTACTACGCAACCTATACCGCCGGAAACAAAGCCGCACAATATCTGCCTGACGGTACGGTGGTGGATGCCACTTCAAATGAGGCTCGCTTTCCGGTTGTGCAGCTTCATCCCTATATCGGCTGTGACTGTCCCGGAACCATACAGCTTTGTGACAACAGGCTGGTCTGGGCAAACAGCAGCCGCAAAGTCTATGCCCTTGCCGCCGCCAACCAGTATAGCCAAAGCAATGTTAGAGAAATCTCAAGTGCGGTTGCCAAGCGGCTTTCGGCTATCAGCCAAGCCGATTTTAAAGCAGCCCTATCCGGAGATTGCTGCGGTCATTATATTTTAATGGTGGGCAAAGAAATGCTGCTGTTTCATTACAACGACGGAAACTTTGCTTCCTACATACAAGGCACCGCAAAGAGCCATCTGCACTCACGTATCCCCTGGATGTATTGGAAGTTTGATATCGGGATGCAGCCCGATTTTATAATGGCAAACGGGGATGGTCTGGTGTTCAGCGGGAAATTCAAAGATGGTGATGTGGAGGGGTATATCAACGCAGTAATGGCGGAAGACGACATCACTGCACAGGATGACAAGTTGATACAAGAGCATGGTTATATTTTGGTTCAGCCGCATAGAATTGATTATATGGTTGAGACAAAGCTGTTTGATTTTGATCGACCGGAGCGGTGCAAGGATATACTGCCGCTTTATCTGGAGTTGAAATGCGGACAGGATGCAGCGGTATCGGCGGTTTATCGAAATGAAACAGGAGAAATCAGCGGCATTATACCCCTTGAATCGGTTGAAGCGGGAGGGATGATAAGGCTGACGCCCAATGTCAGTCGTGTCCGATGCTTCGGAATCGGTTTGCAGGGAAGCGGTCTGATCGCAATCGGGAGCATGACCATGCAATATCGGCTGTATGGAAAGGGGATAAGGTGATGGAAAAGGAGAATCCCACGGCGTTACAAGCAAAAGAGAATAAATCGGCGGATGGCATGCTATTTGCGATCAATCCTTTATCGGTGGAGCGGCATATTTTGAGAATTCAGGCGGGGCAGATGCTGAATGCTGCCGAGATGTTTCAAACAGCCTGCGGGAGAAAGGGTGATCATGACCATAACAAATCATCTGCAAATTAGAATTTTCAGGAATCCATGTAATACCAAAGAACGAAAGGAGGAGGGACTGTGCGCGCTATTAAAGGCATAGATGTATCGGTGCATCAGGGGAAAATCGATTGGAAAAAGGTCAAGGCAGATGGGATAGAGTTCGCCATCATCCGCTGCGGTTTCGGCAGCGACATTCCGGAGCAGGATGACAGCCGGTTTGAAGCAAATGTTGCGGGATGTGAGGAATACGAGATCCCTTGGGGGACATATCTATACAGTTACGCCACCAATCTTACCGAGGCTGAAAGCGAGGTGAAGCACACCCTTAGGCTGCTGGAGGGAAAAACGGCGTTGTATCCGATTTATATTGATATGGAGGATGCCGACGGCTATAAGCGCAAGCACAATGTTTCGGATGCTATGTGCGTGGATATATGCTTACGCTTCTGCGAGGAAATGACCAAGGCGGGGTACTATGCCGGGGTGTATGCCAACAAGGATTGGCTGGAGAATCGTATTAACCATGCTCGGCTGAAACAGTATCCTATCTGGCTGGCACAATGGAATAGTAAGCCTACCTATGACGGGAAATTCGGTATCTGGCAGTTTACCAGCTCGGGGAATGTTGACGGGATCGGAACCCGGGTCGACATAGATCTGGCATATGAGGATTATCCCGCAATTATTCGAAGCAAGGAAGTGAACGGATACAAAAAGCCTGAGCCCAAACCGGTGTCGGTCAGCCCAAGGGAAATCCAAGTCGGTGATACCGTAACCTTCAACGGGGGGGATGTGTATTCATCCAGCACGGCAAAAACCTCGGCTGCCAAAAGGGGGAAGGCAGCCTGCAAGGTCACGCATATTGCCGCCGGAGCGCCCCATCCATACCATTGTATCGGGGGTGGCGNNCAGACGCAAAAAATATTTTAAATGCGCCCGCTTCAAAGCCCAAGAAGAACACTTCCACCATAAAAGCAGGGGATACCATAAGCTATCAAGGCAGGCTGTACGGCGACAGTTATGGAAACAATCCTGGCAAAACCGTTTCGGGTACATTTAAGGTTGACCGCGTGATTGAGGGGCGGGCATACGGCATACATATCCCGGCAGGATGGGTAAAAGTGATTGATGTAAAAAAAGCATAAGCAAAATGCTTATGCGGGAAAGGATGGTTTTTCATGAATATCAAGGCTGTTTATTATTGGATTATCGGGACGCTGTCTATCATAGGCGGAGCATTGGCTCAGGCCATGGGCGGGTGGGACTATGCTTTGCAGATGCTATGCATTGTTATGGCGGCGGATTATATTACGGGTGTGACTTGTGCCCTCGTCTGGAAGAAAAGCCCCAAATCGGAAGATGGCTCCTTCAACAGCAAAGCAAGCCTAAAGGGGCTTTTCAGAAAAGCGGGAATCCTGCTTGCGGTACTGATTGCATATCATCTGGATAGGTTTGCGGGGACGGATTGTATTCGAAACGCCGCCATTACATTTTTTATTGCAAACGACGGGTTCAGTGTGGTTGAAAATCTGGGTGTCATGGGGCTGCCCATGCCTGCTGCTGTCAAAAACGCATTTGAAATGCTCAGGCAGAAAAGTGAGGAAATATAGCAGGTGTGCAAGCCTCCCTCTGGGAGGGAGCCGAGAAAAGCCTCCCTCGGCGAGGGAGGTGGCAGGAGAAGCCTGACGGAGGGAGTAGGGGTGGATTCCATATCCGCCCGATTCATGACGATAATTGCGTGGAAATGGTTTGGCATAAATATGTATTAAGGACAATCAAACATCTCCCTCAGTCGCCCACGGGCGACAGCTCCCTCTGGGA
>DOWI01000261.1 GCA_003519645.1 Oscillospiraceae bacterium | reverse complement strand
GTACAGTCCGGTCATGGCAAAGGCCAACCGGGGAATGCCGCTGCCTAAAGCTTAACAGGGAGGCCTCGCCAATTGTTTTGGTCTGTTCATTTTAAATGAACCCCTTTCTAATGCAGATTTCCTTCTGCATGCCAGCATTATACCACAATATTGCAGCGCGAACTTATGAAAATGCAAACCCGGGTGCAATTGTAGTTGTCACAAGGAAGGTGAGCGAGAAACCTGGTGTAATTATCTGGCAAAAATATCCGGTGTGATCATAGTTGACAATGCGAGAAAGGCGCAGTATATTAGATATGGATAGACAATAACGCGGGTCGTCTACTCTATCTATAGGCAGAACATGAGGTGTCTATTTTGGACTTATCCAAGAAATTTTGGGAAGCAGATCTATCCGACATCAGGCGCGGCTATTATATTGATGTTCAGAAACAGACACAGTCACTGTCTCAAGTGCCGGCACTGGCATCTGCACTGGCGTCGGCAAAGTCGTATGTCTGTCTGATCTGCGGAGCGGTTTTTGAAAAAGGCATTATTTATCCCATGGAAGGAGTGCTTTATGAAGCTGAGCGTGCAGTTCAGGCGCATATTGCCGCGGAGCACGGCTCGCTGTTCGAGTACTTGCTGGGCGTCGCAGCCAGCAGCGGCGGGATCACCGAATTGCAGTCCGAATTGCTCAGACAGTTCCATCAAGGCACTGATGATGCTGAGATCGCCAAATTGCTGGGTCAGGGAAGTACCTCCACAGTCCGAAATCATCGTTTCAAGCTCAGGGAAAAGGAAAAACAGGCCAAGGTGTATCTGGCGCTGATGAGCCTTGTCGGAAAACAGGAAGGTGCCGACGCACTGGTCGGAGTACACAGAGGTGCAAAAATGGTTGACGAACGCTATGTCTTTACCGAAAAAGAAAAAGAGCAGATCATTCATAAGTACTTTGAGGATAATGGGCAAGGGCCGCTAATTGACTGGCCGTCAAAAGAGAAGCGCCGGGTGGCTGTTGTGCAGCATATCTCGGCGAAATTTGAGCCCGGACGCCAATATACTGTNNGAGATTCTGAAGCAAGTCTACGAATTAGATTATGTGATCCTGCGTCGCTACTTAATCGAATACGGCTTTTTGGATCGCACCCGCGACGGTAGCTCGTATTGGGTTAAATTGTAAAAAAGGGACGCAAAAAAAGAGACCGGGGTTGCCCGGTTTCTTTTTTTAAGTATGGCAATTAAGCAATAATACTTCTATCAAGCCTCTTAATCCGTAATTCTATCAACACAGCTAACCTCCATATAATACTTGGCGGTCGTTTCAGGTGTGTATTTCATACTGTTATCAATCCACCATTTAACTGTTTCGGCAAAGCTGCCTACGAGATGGTTTAACACGAAATCAGCAGGGGCATTCACATTTGTCCCATTTAAATACTTGGAGAACATCTCGGTAAGGTATCCTTTAAAATACTTCATAAAGAGTTCGCCGCTTTCGCAGGATAAAATGCCGACGATGTTTTTTTCGCTGTCCTTCAAATGATGGAGAATATGCGTGAGCTTTGTTTCAAGCCCATTGTTATTGCCTGAAAAATCATGGGTTTTTTCTGATATGAGGTCATCCGAAAATACATGGCTGAAGATGTCGGTACACATTGCTCTGAGTAACTCGTCTTTGGTATCAAAGTGCGCATAAAAAGTGCTTCGGCCAATGTTCGCCTCATCAATAATTTCCTGTATCGTGATATTGCCGTACCGCTTTATTTCAAGAAGTGTACTGAATGCCCTGAAAATAGCGCCTCTTGTTTTCTGTTGCCTTCTGTCCATTGCAGTTATTCCTCCCGTACAAATAAACTAAAACGTTCGGTAACGTACATAATAGTCATTTTAGTTATTGAATATTGCTTCGAAAAGCCATATAATCATGACGAACAACATGTTCGGTAACGTACTAATTGTAACATTATTTAACCAACTAGGCAACTGGAGGGCTTTATCTGATGAAAAGAATCAGTGATTTTTTAGCCGGAGTACCTATGACGATCGTTAGTGGCGTGTTTCTAGCTGCAAGCCTTATTCTTATGCTGATGAAAATGGAAGTTCCTGTTGATCCGGCATGGGTTTCAGTGATTATCAGCGGGATTCCACTGCTATATCTGGCAATATGGAGAATTATCCATAACAAAGGAATGAGCAAGATCTCTTCTGCACTCTTGATTTCCATAGCCATGATTGCAGCTGTCGCTATTGGAGATACTTTTGCGGCCGGAGAGGTTGCATTTATCATGGCGATTGGTGCAATTCTGGAGGAAAAAACAGCTGAACGATCTAAAAAGGGACTTAAGGAGCTCATCAGCCTTGCTCCGCAGCAAGGACGCAGAATTAATAATGGAAATGAAGAAATGATTTATGCGGAAGAAATCAAAGCAGGCTATATTCTGCGAGTTCTTCCCGGAGAAACCATCCCCGTTGATGGGAGAATCATCAGTGGAAATACATCAGTCGACCAGGCTATCATGACCGGTGAATCACTGCCTGTGGACAAGGAAGTAGGCGACAGTGTCTTCTGTGGCACCATCAACCGTTTTGGTGCAATCGACATGGAAGCAACTAATGTTGGTGAGGACAGCTCATTACAGAAGCTGATTCGGATGGTTCAGGACGCAGAAAACAAGCAAGCGCCAATACAGCGCATAGCAGATAGATGGGCAACTTGGCTTGTGCCGGTAGCATTATTAATTGCTATTGTAACGTATTTCGTTACGCAGGATATCGTTCGTGGTGTTACCGTACTGGTAGTGTTTTGCCCTTGTGCTTTGGTTCTGGCTACCCCCACCGCTATCATGGCTGCTATTGGGCAGGCTGCCAAACATGGGGTCATCGTTAAATCAGGCGAAGCTCTAGAAAAGATGGGCAAGGTGGACACCATAGCCTTTGATAAGACCGGGACTCTTACATTCGGAAAACTTGAAGTTAGTGACACGATTCCTTTCTCGAAAGAACTGGATGAAAATGAGCTGCTTGTTTTGGTAGCTTCAGCAGAATCCCGCAGTGAACACCCATTAGGAAAAGCAATCGTAACACATGCCAGGGGAAAAGACCTTGTCTTAAAAGATGCCGCAGGATTTCGTATGGAAGCTGGCAAAGGAATTTATGCCAATGTCTCTGGCCGAAATCTGTTCTGCGGCAGTGAGAAATATTTAAAAGAAAACGGAGTTGACATCCCAAAGCAGGTTAGTGATACGCTGAATAAACTGCGCCATGAAGGCAAGGCTTCGGTTTTGGCTGCTACAGACGGACTTTGCCTGGGTGTGATTGCACTCTCCGATATACTGCGTCCTAC
>DOWI01000252.1 GCA_003519645.1 Oscillospiraceae bacterium | reverse complement strand
GGGCAAGGGCTCTGCTCTTGCCATGATGGGCTCTGCTCTTGCCATGATGGGCTCTGACACCCCATGACGTTTTTGTAATCATTTAATTATAATATTACCCGCAACCCCGACAAATAAAAATAGAGAAGGATTTCTCCCTCTCTAAATTACCGGAAGCTTACACTGCTTAAGCAAAGCCGCATAATCCATATGGCATAACGCCATGTGGATTATGCCTCCTTCTTAACAATCATCTTGCCGTTATAATAGCCGCAATTTCCGCAAAGACGGTGCGGGCGCTTATACTCACCGCACTGGGAACATTTCATAAGCGCGGGGGCATCAAGCTTCCACACATTGGAGCGTCTTTTATCGCGCCTGGCTTTCGATAATTTTCTCTTGGGTACCGCCATGGTCAGCACCTCCTTAATACTAATCGGTTTGATCTGTCAATTGCTTGAGAACTGCCAAACGGGGATCAATCGAATCACTGCGACAGCCGCAAAGCCCCGCACTCTGATCCTTGCCGCATATCATACACAATCCGCGGCAATCCTCCCGACAGAGATTTTTGGAGGGCAGACTCAAAATCAGATCCTCTAAAATAAGATCGTCGAGCAAAAGTTGATGGTTCTCGACCAGTATCAACTCGCCGTCGTCCTCCTGAGTAAGCGATGTTACCAGAACATGTTCAATCGAAGCCTGCTTAGGCTGATGAATTTCAATAAGGCAACGATCGCAGATGCTGTCATAAACAAATTCGGCAACAGCACGCAGCGTTACAACATTTGCGTCAACCGAAACCTCTCCGCGCACCCGTACAGGTTGCGTAAAAGGGTGGTTGCCCTGATACTCAAGCTCGGAAAAATCCAGCGTGCAGTCAATCGGAAGGGTTTGCACCTTTCCTGCAAACAGCTGCTTTAGATTTATAAGCATAATTGCATACTCCACCTCAAGTGTCACATCCGATATTATATCGACTGGTTGATGGTTTGTCAAGAAAAATTTAGTGCTCTCTCCTACAAACGTCACCATCTTAATCCGGAGGCGACCATATTCTTAACTCTGATCAACCTCTGTCGGAGGATGGTCCAGCGCCTCAACCGGCTTATAGGGCTCCGCAGGCGCATCACCGATATCGCGCACAATCACAAACGGCGTCAGCTCATCATCCTGTCCTGCGGGATTGTCCTGAATCATCTCTGCCAAAGACTCGTCAGGCTTGTCCTGCAAAGAGGGAGAACGACCGAGTATTTCCACATTAATATCATTGGCATCTACCACCATGCAGGCAATTCCCAGCTCCCGCTCGATATCCGCACAGACATTGTCAGGCTCGCGGGGATTTAGCACCGCCAGGGTGTGGTACTTTTCAAAAGCCGAATGACTGTAAAATCCGTCAATACCGGCAACATCTTGTCCCACAATTTCATAAAACACCCCTCGCCTGCCGAACAAACGACAGACGGCGCCGCAAACACAAGCCCATAATATAAGCGGAAGCCCTTTTATATTAATCGCAAGCTGGAGCTTGTAGGGCTGATCCATTCCAATGCCGTTGTTGCTGCGGGTTGCAAACTTGGATAAGAATTTCGCCCAGAACCCAAGCCGCACATCCTTCATCTCAACCGTGTTGTTCTGACACATCGAAATAACCTTTTCGCTTAATGCAGCCACATCGCCTGCTTGATGAAGCGGCGCAATATAACGGCGTACAACTTCAACATAGTCCTCGCCTCGGTCAATAAAATGAGTCTGAATGGCGTATCGTTCCAACCTTACTCCATCTATCTCCCGAAGGCCGCGTATGAAGTAGGTGATTCCGTCCTTCTCTCGCTTATTTTCGGACTGATTGAGATTTCCTTCATACCAGATTGCCATAGTGCCGTTTCCCCCTTTGCTGTGTTTGGAACAGCAAATGAATCATGTAAATTCCGTAAAAGGGCGGCGAAGGCAATCCTTCGCCGCTCGTGTTTTAACAAAATCACTGTGAATTAATTATACAACACAAACTTTGCGATACTGGAAGGCAGGTCTTCTTTATCTAGTGAAATGGTGAGCACCACATTAACCTCCGATTGTTCGGACAACACATTCAGCCTTTCAATAAACTCACTAAGCTTATCCATATCACGCCCGCCAATCTTGAGGGTTGAATCAACAAAAATGTCGGTGATATCATAATTCCCTGCACACATACCCGAAATGAAGCCGTAAAAAGCTTGGTATCCCTGAATATTGTAGTCGTCCGCTGCAACAAGACGGGTTTTATGACCGATATTGTAGGACAGCTGGTTGTTTTTTTCAATCAAAACCACATTACCCTTTGACTTCGCCGTCGCCGTATTGCACAGGTCAATCAGACGTTTTGTTTTGCCGGAACCTTTGTTGCCGAGGATTAAATTAATCATTTTCATTTCCTCCTAAATTTAGTATAACCGCAAAATAGCGGCCTTAGACGGGGAAAATGGAAAGCTAAAAACTCATACCACCCTCGAGTGTAAGCCGAGAGGTTGGTTTGTGGGAGAATTACTTGGACTGCAAACCAACGTTAAAACCCTTCGCCACCAAGATTTCTTTGCTGCATAATAAGCAACCAATGTTTTGCACCGGGTTATAACCAGTAATTGAGACAATAAACAGAATGGGGATCAGCGGCCCAATCTCTGTTCCAGAACCGCCTTCTCATCTTCATAGCCTGGCTTGCCAAGCAGCGCAAACATATTGCGCTTATAGCTTTCAACACCGGGCTGATCAAATGGGTTGACGCCCAGCATATAGCCCGATATTGCACATGCCTTTTCAAAGAAATAAATCAGATAGCCCAGGGAAAACTCGGTTGCCGACGGAACATGAAGCACAAGGCTGGGCGTTCCCCCATCGCTGTGGGCAAGCACCGTACCCTCAAACGCCTTGCAGTTGATCTCATCCATTGTGCGACCGGCAAGGAAATTCAAACCGTCCACATTTTCGGGATCCTCATTTACGGTAATCTTCTTTTGGGGCTTATCAATTAGCACAACCGTTTCAAACAGTATGTTGGAACCATCCTGCACAAATTGTCCAAGTGAATGAAGGTCTGTCGAAAACACCACAGAGGCAGGAAATAAACCCTTGCCGTCCTTGCCCTCGCTTTCTCCGTAAAGCTGTTTCCACCATTCCGACATCATGGCGTAGCCGGGCTCATAGCTAACCATAAGCTCGACTGCCCGTCCCTTTCTGTGAAGTGCATTTCGTGCGGCGGCATAGCGATAACAATCGTTTTTTGTAATGTCCGAGTCTGTAAG
>DOWI01000149.1:5715-6894 GCA_003519645.1 Oscillospiraceae bacterium | reverse complement strand
AAGGAGTTTTCTTTTACCTGTTGGGCAAGTGCAGTAGAAAGAACCTTTAGTGCGTCTTTGGATGCTTGCCGGTAGTATTCACTTTTAGGGATTGTGCATACCACGGGTTTAACGCCTGGTCTTTTCAATTAGCATTCCGGACGGCAGTAGTTTGGTATAGTATTAAGCGGCGTCCCATGTCAAGGGACGCCGCCGAATCTTAGTGTTTACAGCTATTTCGCGTAATCGATGGCGCGGTTTTCGCGAATCAGGTTTACTTTAATCTGACCGGGATAATCCAGATTGCTTTCAATTTTCTTTGCTATATCACGTGCGAGAAGGACCATCTGATCGTCGTTAACGGTCTCAGGACGTACAATGATACGAACTTCACGACCGGCCTGAATTGCAAAGGAACGTTCAACGCCTTCAAACTCATTTGCGATTTCCTCAAGCTTTTCAAGTCTTTTGATGTAATTCTCGAGGTTTTCACGACGGGCACCCGGCCTTGCGGCAGATATTGCGTCGGCAGCCTGTACAAGGCATGCAACAACGGTTTTGGCTTCAACATCACCATGGTGTGACTGAATTGCGTGAACAACCGCTTCGCTTTCTTTATACTTTCTGGCTATGTCAACGCCGATTTCGACGTGAGAGCCTTCAACCTCATGATCGACAGCCTTACCGATGTCATGAAGCAGACCTGCGCGGCGTGCAATAACCGGATCGATACCAAGCTCACTTGCCATAATTCCGGAAAGAAAGGCAACTTCCATCGAATGGTTCAGAACATTCTGTCCATAACTGGTGCGGTAATGCAAGCGGCCCAGCAGCTTCATAATCTCTTGTGAAATGCCGGNNGCGGTAACGCAACCGTCCCAGCAGCTTGATCAGCTCGGGGTGGATTCCGTTCACTCCGGCCTCGATCACGGCACGCTCGCCTTCCTGTTTGATGGTGGCTTCTACTTCACGGCGGGCCTTTTCCACCATTTCCTCGATACGAGCGGGGTGGATGCGGCCATCAGAAATAAGCCTTTCAAGTGCAACCCTTGCAATTTCACGCCGAACCGGATCAAAACCGGAAAGGGTAATGGCTTCAGGGGTATCATCGATAATCAGGTCAATGCCGGTAAGTGTTTCGATCGCACGAATGTTGCGACCTTCACGTCCGATGATTCGGCCTTTCATTTCATCATTGGG
>DOWI01000149.1:314-5710 GCA_003519645.1 Oscillospiraceae bacterium | reverse complement strand
GCTATCTGCTTCTTCACGGTATTGAGTCTCAATTTCAGTTATTTTAAGTGCTTTTTCATGGGTCAATTCGCTTTCAAGATTGCCCAGCAGGTGTTCCTTTGCCTGCTCTGCGGTAAAGCCGGAAATGCGCTCCAGCATTTCAAACTGGCCTTTCTTCAAATTCTCAGCATCTGAAAGCTTAGATTCAATTTCCTTTTGCTTTTTAGAAATATCCTCCTCTTTTTTCTCGTAATTTTCAATCTTACGGTCAAGCGACTCTTCTTTTTGCTGGAGACGACGCTCCTGTCTCTGAATATCAACGCGGCGTTCTTTTAGTTCGCGTTCCGATTCTGAGCGCTGACGATGGATTTCATCCTTGGCCTCTAATAGTATTTCCTTCTTTTTTGATTCTGCTGCGTTTAACGCGTCACTCAATATTTTCTTTGCTTCAGCTTCGGCTGACCCGATTGTACTTTCTGCAATTTTCTTTCTATGAGAAACGCCGGATTTAAAGGCGATAATACCTGCAACAATGCTGCCGACGATAAGGCCGGACGCGCAGAACAAAATATTTAAGACATAATCTTGCACTTAGATGCCGCACCTCCTTATTTATTTGGTAATTTAATGGTAAAACGGGGTGAATCTCCCCGATGCATTCTCGGGTAGGAAATCCCGGAAGGCTTGTCCCCTTTGCAACTGCGCCACCCAGAGCAAAGGCGTTTATCGTAAACCCTAACAATTATTGTATAACGCCGCTTTGTTTGTGTCAAGTAAAAATTACTGATCCCCCGATTATTTCAATCCTTATCTTTTGTGCAAACAGTTAAAATATTGTTGATATAATGATAAAAAATCGGATGGGAAAACCAAACTCCTAGCCTCCGGCGCTTGACGTTTTAATAAAGCGGCGTTATAATCGTTCTTACTTTTACAATTGATTTTCAATTATAGATTAAGAGGCGAAAATGCTACGGTGAAGGCTTTTCGCTGACCGCAGTTGAGCTTTGATAAGCTCGGAAGGACATGATCTGTATTATGGATAAAAAGAGAATTGAAGCCGCTGTGCGTGAAATCCTGATTGCCGTTGGGGAAAATCCCGACCGGCAAGGCCTGCTGGAAACCCCCCGCAGGGTTGCAGATATGTATGAGGAAATTTTTGCGGGTCTTGAGGAGAATCCTGGTAGGCATCTAAAGCTATTTGATGAAGATAAGAATGATGAGATGGTGACGGTTCGCGACATTCCNNGGTGATCGGGCTTTCAAAGCTTGCGCGTATCGTGAATTGTTTTGCCCGTCGTCCCCAGCTACAGGAGAGACTTACCGCCCAGATCGCGGATTTTCTTGAAGAGAATATCAACCCGCAGGGAGTGGCGGTTATTATTGAAGCCGAGCACCTGTGTATGACAATGAGAGGGGCGCGCGCAGCAGGGTGCCGCACGCAAACATCGGCGTTGCGCGGCAGAATGAAATCGGATGCCCGTGCCCGTTCAGAGGCGCTTGCTCTTCTGGCATCAAAGGGATAGCCTCCCTCAGAGAGGGAGCCGAGGGTGACAACGATACGGAATCCGCCCCTAAGGTATTATACATTATTCGGTTTATGTGTATGGATTAACCTATATTCACATTTGTATAATAATAATGCAAAATCTCGTCATATTTCATTCCCTGCCTTGCCAGGTAATCGGCACCATATTGACTCATTCCCACATTATGACCATATCCAAATACCGTAAAAACAAAGCTGCCGTCGGTATATTTAACCGAGAAGCTTGCCGAGCGAAGTCCCAGTGCTTCACGGATTTGAATTCCGGTTAAGGCTGTTTTGCATACTGACAGCCTTGTCACGGTTCCGGATGCTGAGGTCTGCAAGTCGTTGCCCAACCAAGTTTCGGGGGTTCCGGTTATGGTAACGTCTTTTATTTTACTCAGCTTTGACTTTAATTCCTCCGGCTTAAATGAGGCGGTAGACTGATAGGCAGGCGATAGCTTATCCCCGGGGCTTGCAACAGGCTGAAGATAGGGGTAGGAGGTCCCCCACATGACTGCCGCGTCTTCGGTTGTTCCGATGCTGATGGCATGATAAACCGCTGTGATGGGCTCCCCGTCATACTGAATCAGTTTGCCAAAAACAGCGTTTACCGCTTCACTCATTTTTTTATAATAGGTGTCAAAGCTTTTGCCCCAGCGTTCTTTTAGTTGTTCAGTGGTGTAGAAAACCGAATAGCCGGACTGGGTATCTGCAAAATCTGCTCCCTTCAGTGCGCTGTCCGGGTTTGTGCGGTGTCGTTTACGCAATACACTATAATATGTATAAGATGCAACCGCCTGTGCTTTCAGCGCTTCGGTATGGTAGGTGGGGTACATTTCAGCTCCTACCGATCCGATTACAAAGTCTTTTTCAGACACGTCATACACCACTCCTGTATCGGTGTCCAGAAGGCGGAAGACCTCTTGAGTTTTGGTATCCTTATCAGAAGCGGATGGCGATGTTCTTTCTGAATAAGGTTTATTGTTATTCTTGTCCAATTCCGATTTTCCGAGAAGCGGCAGGGGAAACAAAAGCAGCAGCAGATATACCACACCCGCCCATATAAGATAACGTTTCATAGCCTTCTCCTTTCTGTCTTTTGGTTTTCTATGCCTTGTTTTTCCATTGCCAAAATGCATGAATTGTTTGATGAAATTTCATATTATATTCTTTTGCTTCATAAAGATTGATATCTTTAAGTGATAAATGAAACAAATACTATTAAAAACTGCAAATTAATTAAAACTTTGCTCTTTTTAACGTATAATCATCTTGACTTTATACCATGGGTTTAATATAATTTCTACTATGTTGCAACCATGTTGCTATTGCATGCTATGCTGCTTTACGAAAGGATTGAGCCCATGGAGGTAAATAATGAGAAAATTTCCAACTCCACTTTAACATCACTATGCGAGGAATTCAGGAAAAATAACCGAATTGATCCGGCAAAATTTGAACAATATGAAGTGAAACGCGGTTTGCGAAACGCAGATGGCAGCGGCGTTGTCGCAGGCTTGACTATGATTTGCAATGTCCACGGTTATGTAATCAATGAGGGCGAAAAATCTCCCGAAGAAGGACGGTTGGTTTACCGTGGAATCGACATACAGGACATTGTTGGAGGATGTGCCCACGACAATCGGTTTGGATTCGAAGAAACTGCATGGCTTCTTCTTTTCGGAAAGCTGCCTACCAAAGGGCAGATTGAGCACTTTAGCAGTATTTTGTCTAAATGTCGTGAGCTTCCGAATTATTTTGCTGAGGATATGATTATTAAGGCACCGTCGCCCAATATTATGAATAAGCTTGCGAGTGCCGTGCTTGCACTTTATTCGTACGATGGTATGCCTGACGATCTCTCTATGGAAAATATTCTACGTCAATCGATTGAAATGATGGCGATGCTCCCGACCATAATGATTTATGCCTATCAGGTCAAGCGCCGCCATTACGATAAAGAAAGTATGTATTTCCACCCAATGATTCCGGGACTTAGCACGGCAGAAACCATATTGCACACCCTTCGTGCCAACACGAAATATACCGATGAGGAAGCAAAGCTGCTTGACCTGTGTCTCATGCTCCATGCTGAGCATGGCGGAGGAAACAACTCCACGTTTGCTGCGAGGGTTTTGTCTTCATCCGGCACAGATACATATTCGGCAATTTCCGCGGCAGTCGGCTCTTTAAAAGGCCCCCGCCACGGCGGAGCGAATATTAAAGTGATGGAGATGCTGGAATATATTAAGTCCGGCGTTGGTGACTGGGAGGATGATGATGAAGTCGCTGCCTTTCTTGCTCGGATGATCAACCGCGAAGCGGGTGACAGGTCGGGTTTGATATATGGGATGGGGCACGCGATTTATACGTTATCCGATCCGCGGGCGGTACTTTTAAAAGAGGCGGCTTACGGATTGGCAGAAAAAAAAGGTCTTGGTGCGGATTTCCGTCTTCTTGAAAAGGTGGAAATGCTAACGCCAAAAGTTTTTGCCAATGCCAAGGGTGTAGATAAGGCAATCTGTGCTAACGTTGATTTATACTCCGGTCTGGTTTATCGTACACTAGGCATCCCTGAAGACCTTTTTACACCCCTCTTTGCCATAGCCCGTATGGCAGGCTGGTGTGCGCACCGTATTGAAGAGGTTACCACCGGTGGACGGATTATACGTCCTGCATATAAAGCACTGGCAAAGCCTCAGAAATATATTCCTTTGAGCGAGCGGCAATAATACGGCAACCATATCATCATAGCGAAACATGAAACTCAACTACACTCGGCACTACCTTCGGTTTTAAGCCAAAGGTTATAAGCCAATCGTTGAGACAATAAATCGAAGGAAGGGCAAATATATTATGCGGAAATTCTTCCGTCCGGCAGCAGTTATTTTGACGGCAGTCGCCACCATATTGACCACTGTCTTAAGAGTTATGCTTACACCTGCGATGCAGGACGCTGAAACCGGCAACTTCCACGTGAGCTATATTATAATCGGATTTATACTGGCTTCAATTGCAGTACTTTCGATTCTTGTCTTATCGGGTGAGGGCAGATTGTCGCATACCAATTCCATGATAAGGCATGATCGTCTGCCGATGGGGGTTGCGTCTGTCGTCGCGGGCTCTGTTCTGATTATTTCATCTCTGTTTGATGGATGGAGATGGAAGGTGTTTGGCCATACTCCGCCTCCCAACCAGGCAATTATCAGCAAGCTGGATTCCTTTACCCTTACCTTGACCCTGATTTTCGGTGTTTTGGGCGGAATGTTTCTGGTTTGGCTGGGCTTCAAACTGTTGGGCGGCAGCCTGAATTTCAGTACCGGATTTTCGGTCGCAGCCCTTGCGCCTGTCGTCTGGATATGGGTTCGGGTGGTTCGATATGAGGTTTCCTACGCCAGCGCAATTGCGGTTGAGCAGAGCTTCTATGATTTTGTGATGCTGTTATTTACCATGGTGTTTCTTTTTTCATTTGCACGATATATATCAAAAACCGGAAAACAATCGCCTCGACAGCTTCTAATTTGCGCATTTTGCACCACCATTCTTACGGTTTCGGGTTCGCTTACTTCAATTATTCTCNNTCTTGCCGGATTACCTGATTTGTGTTTAGGAATTTTTGCATTCTGTACGGCGGTGTGTCTTGTGTTTGCCCGCAAAATACTGGAACCCGACCAACAAGAAATTTCCGTTGCTGATACCGTTTCGGATGAACAGGAAAGCCTCGGCGGGGATACGGTTGATGATATACTGAACGATATTTATGGTACGGATTCAAATGAAAATATCTAGGAATAGAAACTGCGTGTACGCCATGTTGTGGCGCACACGCAGTTTTTCAGTTGTAGGCTTCAGCATGTTTTGATACGTCTTGTTCGTATCAAAACCA
>DOWI01000149.1:0-216 GCA_003519645.1 Oscillospiraceae bacterium | reverse complement strand
AATAGAGGGAGTGATACTCTTTTAAGAGTTGCGGGCAAGTGATGCAGTTGAAAAAACTTTTAGTGCATCTTGAGATATTTGGTGGTATTAGCCCCTTGTATGGGCTATGCCGGTGGTACTGACATGAAGAAGCTTCAAATAATGTATCATGCCTGTATGATGGCTGCCAGGAGCAGAAGCGGCAGGTTATCGGTATAAATTGTGTCAAATTGCGTG
>DOWI01000287.1 GCA_003519645.1 Oscillospiraceae bacterium | reverse complement strand
ATTTCAATCCACGCCCCCCGTGCAGGGGGCGACCGCAAGATTTGCTCAAAAAAACATCTATGAAAGCATATCTTGTGTTTGACAGATTATCGGTTATCCGACAATATCAAATTTGCAGTAAAAACTTCCTGTTTTACAGTGCGAACCCTTAAGGGTTTTAATGTTAGCTTGTGGTTCGCACCGAGCTTACAACTCTAAACTATCAAATCTCCTTCTAAATCGATGCTAGGCTTAATGCCAATGTGAATCACTTTTTCTGAATAATTATTGCTAAGGTTATAAAATCGCAGACTGTCTTCTTCTATATTTATAATCGATTTAAGCTCACTTTGCAATTTAAGGTATTGGCTCCAATCAATATTGCATTCAAAGACGGAGTTTTGAACACGCTGCCCATATGACAAACACTTTTTTGCAACACGTCTCAACCGTCTTTTTCCTTCTGATGTTTCAGTTGAAACATCATATGTTAACAACACAAGCATCCATTGCTTCCCTCACTTCCATAAAAACGGCGGATAGCCGTCTAAATCGCCGCGTATTGTTCGTGCCATCAACAACGCTTGGCAGTACGGGACTAATCCCCATTCAATTTTTTCTTTTAAGAATGGGTGCATGATTTTTTCTTTCTTACGGTTTTGCCATGAGGATAGAAACTTCTTGCGCGACTGTGCAGACAAATATACTGCACCTGAACTCTGAAATTCAAAATCAGTTTCTGCCACTTCGTTGCGATTTATTAATGAAAGCACGAATCTGTCTGCAAAGTGCGGACGAAGTTCTTCCATTAAATCAAGTGCAAGAGAAGCCCTGCCCGGTCTGTCTGCATGTAAAAACCCCACATAACTGTCCAGGCCGATAACTTCAAGCGCATGTCGACATTCGCTTGCAAGCAGCGTGTATGCAAACGAAAGCATTGCATTGACCGCATCAGTGGGTGGGCGGCGATTCCGATTTGTAAAAGTGAATAATTCTTTATTTTGCAGTATCAACTCATCAAATGCTGAAAAGTAATAGTGTGCGGCATTTCCCTCGGAAGCTCTAAGGTGTTCATCCTTATTTATGGTCAAAATCTGCTTTAACTGCTCGCTGATAAACTCACTTTGCTTTTTCAGTAATTCGGTGTGNNCATTCGGTGTCAATTCTCAGTGAATAATCTCTGATTCCCCGTTCAATTACCCATTTCTGATTATGAAGTTTTCCAAATATAAAAGCTTTTGCGTAGTCTAATGCACGGATGTCATCGGCAATGCGATACTGCTCCCGCCTCAGCAGCACATTCCCGCTTGATTCACCGTGAAATGTGCCGTGATATTTACCATACTCACTTAGAAAGCTGACTGAAATTTTTCGCTTTGCACATTCACCTAATAAATGTGGGGTAGCGTTGTAGTTAAACAGAACAATTTGTTCCAAGTTCAGCAATGGGATACGGAGAAGAACCCCGTCATCTTTTTTTACGCAAACATTGTCAGCTTCAAGATTAACTTTGGCGTCAGCCTGTGTTACAAACAAAATGTTTAGCAGCTTCTTCATTCCAAATGCATCTCCATATATTTTATTACGGAGGTTTTATCAGTTTTCCCGAGCACAGGCAAACATAAATCTTTGATGCTGCAACTTTGGCAGTGTTTTTCCTTAACCGCTTTTGGTATATATTTGCGGTTGAACAGTTCATGTATTGTAATTACTATATCTGTTAACTTTGCTCGAAGCTCCGGCGTAAAAGCAACGACTTCTCTTCTACGTGGTTCGCCATAGAATAATGCGCCGCTTTCGATTTTTACACACAGCATTTCTTCAAGGCACACTGCCTGAGCACAAAGCTGCAATCTGTCGCAATCATCAAGTTTGGTTTTGCCGCGTTTGTATTCCACCGGGTATGGCTGCCACAAATCGGCGTACCCATTCAAAGATACACCAGCGTCTGATTTATGAAATTCAACAATGTCGCACTCGCCGGATATACCAAGCTTTGCCGAGCGCACTTTCAATGCACGGGCGATTATCAAATCACCGCGTTTTTCAATTGTATCATCGTTGTGAGCCTTATTGTGCATTATTCTGCCCCCGGCGGTTAGATAGTTCTCGTTCCATTGCTCTTCTATATGAATAAGTGCCCACTGCCGGGGACAGAAAGCATAATGCTGAATGCCCGATAGCAATAAATAATCGTCTTCTTGGTAGATCATCCTTCTAAAATTTCAGGCTGTAATCCGTCTAGTGCTTCAATAACTACAGTGCCGTCTTTATCTACTTTTACACTGTTATGAACTCTTGCCGAGGAATACTGTCCAGACTTACTGTTGTGGTTAAACCACACAACCTTAAGAACCTGTATTGAACCGCTCGGGCGAGCAGAAGATTCATCCCCCTCAAACAAAGAAATAAGCGCGTTCTTAATGGCAGTTGCATCAACATCCGAAAAGCCGGTTTTTTCGGCAAGCTGAGGGCTAATACTACCGTATGTTACATAAACAGCTTTGTTAACGCGATGCTTCATTCCCATTGTATCGGAAGATTTCTTGCCATCGGTTGTTGTTTCGCTGTTTACCGATTTGGTAATTTGGATAGATTCAATAACAACAGGTTCAACACTGAAAGCAGACTGTATTGTTACCGGACCTCGCACTCCTATTGAAACCTCAGCAGTATTGCTTCCTTTCTTGAACGCAAAAACTTGACCAAAGGAGCGAACATCAAACCATTTTTCGCAGACTTCTGCGACAACGATATCCTTGGCTTTCTGCTCATCTTTGCTTAGTGTTGCAAGAAAATCGTTAAACCGTTCAGAAAGTGATTTTTTTCCATCGCTATTATTTTCCTCCATCTGAACGAAAATATTATGACCCTCGTCCTGTAACCGGTTGCGGATTTTGCGTTTCAAGCAAACATCCGAAACTTCTCCTAAGCCGTCACTGGTTGTGCGCGGTCTATTGCCGCCGAGCGGATCGCCGTTGGGGTTTGCGTTCTTTGCCGCAAATATAAGTACAAAATCAATTTTATTCTGCAGTGTCGCCATTGTCTGTTCCCTCCGATTTTTCATTATTATTGTTTTTGGATAACGCTCTGTTTTGAGCCGAATAGCCGAGAAGATACAGTGGAGAAAGCGGTGAATTGTCTTCATAATCTTCTTTTTTGAACATAACCATGATGCTGTCAATCAAAGACTGATAATAGCCTGCTCCGTTAAGTTGATTTTTGTATGGTATCAGCTGATTATAGAGCTGACCCCAAGTAGAATAAGGCTTTACCTGAAATGCACTCATCAATCTCGTGGCATTCGTCGCCCTTGTGTCCTGCTTATCAGCCTTGTAAAGTGCGGTGCGTTCTAACTTGTCCGCAACTGATAACAGTCTGCCGAACAGATAATCCCTGTCAGTTCTGCCTGTTTCCAATTCCAATTGAATCTCCTCCTTTTGTTGTATGTAGAATTTCCGTGCCAGTGCACAGGTTATGCTTGCTGACCTTTTCCAATCGTTTTCACTGAACTTGCCGTTCGAATCCGCAAATGTCATCGGATGCGAAGCCCGGTTTGCTGCCATTTCAACCATACTCTTCGGGAAAGCAAAATTGCCGAACATACACTCTAAAAGTTGTTTGCGGGTTTTCTTTTTAAGTGTATCATAGGATTTATCACCATGGGATTTCCCATAAACCGCAAACAGTATATCATCATAAGACGGTGCGCCGATGTAATGAATAGGTATGCTTTTATCTTTGCCTTTTTCATCCTTTTCTTTTTTCCATGCTGTTAAGAAGTAAGATGTATCTTTGTGCCAGTTAATAATGCTTTCAAGATATACATTTTCCGGAAGCTCCTGATAAAACACTAATCCCATTCTTCCGGTGGTTGCCGCATCTAAGACGGCAATACAGATTTTGCGAAAATGCTGTTTTATGTTGTTCGCATTCCCGTATCCTTGCAGAAGATTATTCAGTTTAGCTGCGTAATCAGCATAAATCTGCAAACTTGCTTCTGACAAAATATCTGCATCTGTTTTGACATTTTGCATATCCCCGAATAAATCAAATGAATTGTCTTGGGGTTTTGCTTTCACTTCTGTAACACTGTCAACCCCCCAGGTTACAATGACCTGAGAATCAACGGCATAACCATAATTTGCTATGAGCCAGCGCAGCATTTGGTGCATTTTTTGAGAAGAAGCATAATCAACGATTATCGCATCATCTTGTTTCGTAAAACGGCCTCGGAAAGTAAATCCGCTTGTGTCGTTGCACGAAAGTAATTTTGCGTTCCCTGTCAACGAATTAATATTTTTTGGGTGCTGTGTTGCAATGTTACCCACAATTTTCCCACTCAAATAATCGAAATATAAATTATCACAGGCTGTACTTCTGCTTATATGGCTTATCCAAGTATTACGCAAATCCCTGCTTTCCCAAACATTTACCGTGCCGCCGTCGATTTGAACAGTAAAGCGAATTCCAATTTTTCGGATTTTTTCCTTATCAAGCTGTTTTTCAGTATTCTCATATTTTTTTGTTTGAAATTCACTATCTTTGAAAATGCCGCTTTGTATTAAATCATTAATTATGGTTTTTCCGGAAACATAAGTATATATTGCGTTAAGCTCGGTAATATTATCTTTCCAAGAATTCAGCTCTAAAAGATACTCATTTGTTTTATCGTCATTTATGCCACCGACATAGTCAAATTGGTCACAAAGCGGATGTGGTGCTATCCCGGAAGAACGCCCTGATGAGCTTTCGGTACAGGGGATAATGATTGTTGTTTCTTTGCTGTCACGGCTTGCACTGGCAAATTTCCCGCATTTGTCGATTGTTACACAAATTTCAGACTTGAATGTCATATGGAAGATTGGAAGCAAAGTTTTCTTTTCATTCAGATTGCCGTTCGAGTCGGTTTGTGCAATACCAACTGCCGCGGAGCATTTATCATAGGTTTCAAGCAGATTTTGAAATAATCCCACTATTCATCACCGCCTTCACAGCCAACAGAAAGCAGATTCCGCCCTATAATGAATTCTTTTATCGGTTGGTTTTTAAACACAGTTCTCCGCTTCATTGAGGGATCGTTCGGAGCGGGGAAAATGATAATCCCGTCCTTCATTGAGCAATTATGAAAGCGCACATCAAAGTTTTGCGACGGCGTTCCGTCTTCATTTTTAGCTTGGTTCTCATCTGGATAGTCAATTCCGTGGAACATAAAGCCAAAATTTAATTCTCCATAGTAATCATAAAATCCGTCGTCTCTCCCGAATTCACAAGCTTCAACATAGCCCTGGCATTCCCGAGTTCCCAAAAATATGTCGCGTCTGCCTCCTTTTTCAATACTGCGATTGGCAATGTTGTGATGTTTGTTTTCATTACGGTCATTTTGTAAGCCCGGTCGGTTTTCGTTCCACTCGAAATGAGCAAGCACTTGATAGCGAACATCTTTGAGATAGGTGTAATAGGCCAATTCGTTACCGCCGCCCATCTTTATGGGGCGGATACCCTTGCCCTCGGTTTGGATTTTACACATAATTCGGACGGCGTCAATAACCCAAACAAATGTCGGCTTCCAGTAAACTGACTCTAAAATACCTTTCAAAGCCTGATATGTCGGCACCTGATATGAAAACTTCTCTCCGCCGACACGGGTAATCGGGTCTGAAAACAAGGCATATTTTGCATGGACTTCAAACTCAACAGAGTTCCGCTTTTTTACAATCGTTTTCAAAATTTCGTCTTTCATTCTTATGACCATTCCTTT
>DOWI01000292.1 GCA_003519645.1 Oscillospiraceae bacterium | reverse complement strand
ATTTCGATTCCCTTTCATATACATTGGAATGGACAAAAAGATGAATCAATCGAAAAGGTGTGAAGAATATGGTAATCTATACTGTCAGACGGGGAGACAGCCTTTATACGATTGGCAGGCAATTTGGGGTAACGGCGCAGAAACTTGCCCAAGACAACCAGATTCCCAATCCCGACCAGTTAGCCTTGGGACAAACCATTGTAATTGCAGTTGACAGCATCCGGCATACCATCGCACCGGGGGAATCGTTATTTACCATTGCCCGCCGCTACGGCACAACCGTAGGCCAGATTCTGGAGGTCAACCCCGAAGTTACCAATCCTGCTGCGATTTATCCGGGACAGGTTATTATTGTTCCGGTGCCCGATCAAAAGCTGGGTTCAATTGACGTCAACGGTTATGCTTTCCCCACCATTACCCAAAACGTGCTTGCAGCCACCCTTCCCCATCTTACATACATCAGTCCGTTCAGCTATGAGGTGAGGCCGGACGGAAGCATTGCCCCCATCAACGACAATCAGATGATTGAGTCTGCAAGAGCGCAGAATGTTGCGCCTCTTATGGTAATTACCAATATTGAGGAGGGCGGCAGCTTCAGCAGCGACCTTGGGCGCACAATTCTCACCAATCAACAGGTGCAGACCACTTTACTGAACAATGTTGTGCAAACCCTACAGGACAAAAATTACTACGGATTGGATATTGACTTTGAATATATTTATCCCGATGACCGAGAGGCCTATAACCGTTTCTTACGCAGAGTGGTGGATCGTCTGCGCCCGCTGGGCTATACAGTTACCACCGCCCTGGCACCAAAAACCAGAGCCGACCAGCCCGGCCTTCTATATGAAGCGCATGACTATGCCTTCCACGGGGCAACCGTTGACCATGTGATTCTTATGACGTATGAATGGGGTTATACCTACAGTCCCCCTCGCGCGGTTGCTCCATTGAATCTGGTGGAGGAGGTGCTGCAATATGCGGTGACCGAGATTCCAAGCGAGAAAATTCTAATGGGGATACCAAATTACGGCTATAACTGGACACTTCCGTTTGTACAGGGATCGGCGGCGCAGACCATTTCTCACACTGCCGCCGTCAATCTGGCTTTGCGTGAAGGAGCCGAAATCCAATTCGACCAGGAAGCACAGAGTCCCTTTTTTAACTATTATGATGATCAGGGACGGGAGCATGAAGTCTGGTTTGAGGATGCGCGCAGCATAGAAGCCAAGCTGGCGTTGGTTGATCAGTATAACCTCGGCGGGGTGAGCTACTGGACGGTAAACAGCTTTTTCCCGCAGAACTGGCTGGTATTGGAATCGATGTATAATGTAAATAAAGTGATATAAACAAGAAGGTGTTGCACTGCAACACCTTCTTGTTATGAATGTAACCACAGCCGTGGGCCGTCATATAGCAGGACCATGACGAATTTCGCCGTCGGAAAAATATACCATGACATGGTGTAAGGGGTCGGTGACCGACAGCTGTTCACCCCCAATTTTGATGATTGTCCCGGGATATATGGTTCTTTTGCAGATGATTCTGCCGCATTCATTGGTTTCAATGGTATGATTCAACATCACAAGCTCGTGGTTTTCCTGGGTGAACCTTTTCGAAAGCACCTCAAGGCTATGCCGAGCTTCTTGAAGCGTCTCCTTTTTTTCGTTATCCAAACGCCCGGCGGTCTCAATCTGCTCAAGCAGCAAAATCAACCGTTCCAGCATTGAAATCTGTTTTTCCAAATCCGGGAGGTCTTTTATGAGCTCCTGCTGTCTTTCAACAATCTTGGGATCAACGCCAAGCTGCAAATAGGTTTTTACGCCGAAGGAAGTGCCGATATTGGGGGCGATCATATCGTTACCCACAACACAGCTACCTCCTGAAAACCTTGCGAACATACCGGTGATTTCAAGATTTTTTCCGCAGTGTATATCACTATTCATAATATATCCCAATCTTATGTTTCCTCTGACAGTAACGTTGCTGTTTTCAATAAACTTTCCATTAAAATCCCCTGAACAGGTAAGGACACTACCGTTTATCCCGCTCCGAAGAAGCATATTACCACCCGAAATCAGAGTCGCTGATTCAACAGAACCGTTTATTTCAATGCTGCCCTCGGCTTCAACCGAAAAACCCGACAAAACCATACCATTTATCACGATGTTGCCGATTACCTTGATGTTTCCTGTGGAATGGTCGACATCCCCGTTTACGTAGTATGTTTCATTGACATGGATGGCGCCCCCTATAAAATCGGCATGGCCGTTTTTGGTTGCAATAATCTGGGTGCCCTGCTCGATTAACTCGGTGTTCCTGCCGATAAGATAAGGTGCCGCCCTTCCTTTTATAGGCAGGCGCTTTTCTCCGGTCACCGAAATTCCCTCCACCCCATCGGTGGGAAGTGTGATTTTACACAGCGCCTGTCCCTTTTCCACATTGTTAACAATCCCTNNCGAGATCCTGAAAATCCACCGTTCCGTCGGCTCTCACCTTGGGTTTAAAATCTTTACTCGTATTAAACAAAATCTCATAGGCGCCGTCTGTTCCGTTTATTTCCTTTTTCCCTTCGGCGATCCGAATCTTCCGCCGATAGCAGGGCTTTTCCTCCAGCTCTTGCAGCTTTTTGCGGTTTATTCCGTAAGTAACACCCTCTATCTCAAGTGCGGCTTCCATCAAAGCTACCGTCGGCGCGGCACCCCCGTTTTCCGGCGGGTCAATATTGACAAATGCCGCAAGCCGGTCGCCGGATATAGAAACATGAACCACACAGTCTACGGGCTCCGGAACAGGCTCGGTTTCCGAAGAAGGCTGCGGTATCTCGAGATTTTCCACTTTCTTTATATCCATCTAATCAATCCTTTTACACATCATTCTGCTATGCAGACCCCAAAAGTTACTCCGCATTAATTATATCGGCAATCGCTGTGAGAATATAATGTTTTGTCACCCTTCTTTCACAAGGCGGATACTGTAAAATATGAACAATTATAAAATTTGACTGTCAAACTATTTACTTTGGCAATCAAATAATCTATAATGGGTTTTACTTTCAGAAAAGGAGATTATAATTATGACATTCGACACGGTTAAGGAAGTTATATTGGATTGCCTGAAATGCAATGAAGCGGATATTGTTCCCGAGGCACGGCTTACGGCTGATCTTGGCGCCGATTCTCTTGACGGCGTGGATCTTATTATGGCAATGGAGGATAAGTTCGACATGACCTTCCCTGAGGATGCCGCAGTAAATATGAGAACCGTCGGCGATATCGTTGCATATATTGAGAATGCCGGAAAATAGTAGACATGCCTAATGTACCGTTACGGCGTAAACGAACGCCGTAGCGTTCTTTTACACCGTATCCTTTGATTGTCAAAGTAAAGGAGGCCGGCAAATATGGAATTTGCTGAAATAAAACAGCTGATGCGGGAGTTTTCCGATTTGCCCATTACCAAGCTGGATTTGGAATGGGATAAGCTGAAAATTTCCCTCGAAAAACAGGTTGCGGGAGCTGTGCAGACGGTAGACCAGCCTGTAACCTGTCAACCGATTACGGTGGTTAACCAGCCCCCGGCAGTTGTGTTGTCAGACGAGGATGATTGTAAAGCAAGAGCAAATGAAACAGCGGTATGCTCACCGGTAGTAGGCGTGTATTATTCCACACCCTCTCCTGACGCCGCCCCCTTTGTACAGGTCGGACAGAGCGTAAAAAAAGGGCAGACGCTTTGCATTGTCGAAGCAATGAAGATGATGAATGAAATTCCGGCACCCGTTTCGGGAAAAATCACCCGCATTCTTGCAAACCCGGAAGAGGCGGTTGAATTCAACCAGCCCCTGATGTTTATACAGGCAGATGAATAATCTGTTGACGGTTGTAATAACGAATCTCAAGAATAAAAATCGATAAAATAAAGCGATGCATTCTTTAAGAAGAATGCGTCCTGAGCGATAATTTTATCGCCACTTTTATTTGAGATTCGTATTAGTTTAGCAGAAAGGAAAGGCAGTCCTATGTTCCGAAAAGTACTGGTTGCCAACCGCGGAGAAATTGCGGTGCGTATTATCCGTTCCTGCAGGGAAATGGGGATTGAAACCGTGGCGGTCTTTTCCACACCCGACCGCGACGCACTGCATGCCCAGCTTGCCGATGAAGCCATATGTGTAGGGCCTGCCAAGGCACAGGACAGCTATCTCAATATTAAAAACATTCTGTCTGCCGCCATTGTTACCGGCTGTGACGCCGTCCATCCCGGATTCGGATTCCTGAGCGAAAACCCATGCTTTGCCGAGCTGGTGAGTAAATGCGGACTTGCATTTATCGGACCGGACGGAGATGTAATCCGCGCCATGGGAAACGTGTCGGAAGCCCGCCGCAGGATGATTGAGTGCGGCGTTCCCGTCGTACCCGGCTCGAAAGGCGGAGTGGGTTCGGTTGAACAGGGATTAAAGGCTGCAGCCAAAATCGGTTATCCCGTCCTCATCAAAGCAAGCGCGGGCGG
>DOWI01000245.1 GCA_003519645.1 Oscillospiraceae bacterium | reverse complement strand
CACATTTATCATCAAGATCCATCCGGACAGAGCTTTCATACCGCAGGATCTGACTAGCGCGGCATTCATGCACCTTCTGATCCTGTGTATCGGGAGAGTAGTTTCGCACCCATGTTTCATATACATACAGGCAGCCATAGCACTCATGCTCCGGACCGTAATCCGGCATCCGGTTGCCTGTGGTCGAAGCGGTGGTATTTTTTACGAAGGTTTTCCCGCATTTGCAGATGTATGTACTCATACGGCACCCTCTCCTTCCACCGGAATCATAGCCTCATAATAGGCTATCGTGCGCTGTTCAACCGGAAGATCCTCCGGATAAAACTTGCCGCGCTGTTCCCATCTATCAAAGCATTCTCGGCAAACATAATGATTGAGTACCGGAATTAAATAACCTTTAGGAGCAAACTGATTGCAGTGATCACATATGCCGGCGCCGCCCAGCAGGGCGGTTTCATAGGCGGTCGCCTGATATGCTGTATATCCGACGGAGGTCTTGATCTTTTTCATTTCCGAACACCTCCGCACCAAAAGAAGTCATCGGTTGGATCCCAATCAGATATGATGAATTTTTGGGGGTACACTTTATCGCAAATCGTGTCGCCATCACCGATGTAGCAGAAGTGTTCGCAGCGTTCATCACAGGTTTTATTACACTTTTTGCTCATTCCCGCACCTCCGTCCGCAGCTGCTTATCCTCTGCGCTGACAAACAACCGGATTACCTGCGATTGCACCGGAAGATAATCGGTCACGCTCTCGGCGTTGTCAATCCAGATTGGGAAGGATACCCCCATCTTTCCAGATAACGCGCTAATGATATCCAGACCGGCATTCAGCCGGGCCGCGCTGTTCAGGTTGGTGCCGTATTCCACTCCGTTGACTGTGGCTTCGCAGCAAGCCTTAATCCCACCGTTGATCTGGCGGTCAAACAATTTCCAGCGAACCATCCGGAAGGCATTGTTTACGCTGTCCTCAATATCGGTGGCCTGCGCCTGGACAAATTCATCCGCAAGCCTGAGTCCGTTATCAATTTCAGCCAGTTCCAGTGCAAGCTTCTTTTCTTCCGCCATTAATTGACGGATACGGGCATTTTGCTGGTCGATAATGCCCTTGTTTACCTGCCGGGTATTGATTTCAGATATTTCTGCTTCAACGGTTGTAAGCTTTTCTCTGCACCGGCTAATATTAATATCAATCGACCGCTGCAGTTCATCCAGCCGACACCGTTTTTCGGAGAGATTTGTAACAAGGGATTCATATTGCGGTGTTGTTTCCCATGCCGGCGGCTGTTGTATCGCTTTCTCTATGGCTCGAATGGTAGCCTCGACCTTCTGCTGACGTTTTTGGGCTTCATCCTGCTCGATCTGCAATACCTCGGATTCATGTATCATCCGATCAAGCTCTGCTCGGGTTTCTCTGCCCTGGGTTTCCAGCTGCTCCTGCCGATCGGCCTTCTGCTCATTCCACGCCGCGCACATACTTTCAATCTGTGGTTCCGGGTATTCCCGGCCACAAGTCGGACAGATAGTTGAATCAAATTCCATATTGAAATTGTCAATACAGGCTTTCCGCAGTTCATCCAGCTTTTTTTCCCTGGCTGCAATCTGCAGCGCCATGGCGTCCAGCTTAAATGCACATTCGCTGATTTCGGAAGATAACTGCATCCTTTCCTGCTTGGCGGCAGTCAGCTCCGGCGAAGTTGTCATGGTCAAAGTCTTGCGGGTATATTCAGCACCGGTGCGAGCAATTTCCGCTTCAAGCTCTGCGATTTCCTTACGCATAGTAGCAACGGATTCCCCACTACGCAAGCTACTGATTTCATCCTCAAGCTTGGACTTCTCTACAATGAGCTGCCCCAGCCGCGGTCCGTCTGTGGGCAGAGGTACGGCTTCAGCCGGCTTTGCCTTCTCCGCTTCATCGATTCTTCCGGGTATGTCGCTCAGCTCTCGGTTTATTACCTTACGGCGTTCTCTGGAGATGGCGGCATAATCGGATACCGATTTTAATCCAATCAGGTTCATCAGCGGTGCCAGTTCCTTATGCGCTTCAATGATTTTGCGGTCACTGGTTTGAGTGGCAAATAGACGGATCAGCATTTCCCTGCGTTCATCCCAGCGCATTTTGCCGGGGAACCGATCCGGATCAGTAAACAGCATCAGTGTGGCTTCGTCACAAATTCCAGAGACAAATGCGGTATAGTCTTTTTTGGGCTTTGGTACATCATCGATATAGAACTCAGTGGTGTTGCCTTTGTTCTCCCGATTGGCTTCCCCGTTTTTACGTTCGAATTTCTGCTTGTATACCCGGCGTAGAGAAAACTCCTCGCCGGTTTCTTTACGGAATACCCCGCGGACTGAGCAATCCAGTCCGGAGGCACCCAAAGGGATGATGTCAAAATTACTGTCGCTGCGGCCGGTGGAATCCTTTCCGAACAGCAGCCAGAAATACGCGTCTGCCAGCGTGGTTTTTCCGGCGCCGTTTGCTCCGTATACATCGATATCATTGCCTTCGGTATTCAGCTCGAATCGTTTGACACCTTTAAAGTTTTCAAGGTTAAGTAATACTAATTTCATTAATACCGCCCCTCCTTAATCCTTTTCAGGCATTCAGGGCATACCGCCTGATCGAGCACATCTTCGACATCTTCATCGTTTCCACAGAAAATACAGTCCTTTGCGTACTTCTGCAGCAGAATTGCTCCGGTATCGGTAACGGATATTTCAATTGGATCTCCCGGCTGTATGGCACTGTTTCTTCGAATTTCAACAGGAAGCACAAAGCGGCCGAGTTCATCCATTTTACGGGTAATCCCCGTTCTTTTGATTTTCATTACCGGATGCCTCCCTTCATCATTTCAGAGAGGTTAATCTCCATGCGGTCGGCTTCCAGCAGGTTTCGTGCTGTTCCGGCAATCGTATTCACTATATCTTCATTGGTTGTTTCGGGCTTTTTATAACTATTCAGCATCGAGGTAAGTGCGCAGGTGAGGCCGATAAGGATATCCTCACGGTTTCCTGAGGCAATTACCTGAAGGTGTGGGAATTTCCCAGTAACTCTTACTTCCATTGACAAACCTCTTTCTCCCTCGTATAATGAGGGTGTGTTAAACTGTTTCAATCCTTTTGGCCGCCTTTGTCTGTTGCTGCAGACTGGGCGGTTTTTTCTTTGCAGTGATCAACCGTTGGAGTGCTGTCACGGTGGCAGTTATACACAGTAATGTGCGTACGCTTACCGTCTACCAGCTTTGTTCCACATCCAACAGCCAAGCTGTGTTTGCACCGACTGCATTCTGGATTACTGTGACTGTTTAGCATTGCTTACTGACCTCCTTTTCAAAATACTCCAGTGCACGATCAAGATCATTGAAATACCGACCTTGCCACCAGTCAGATGAGCCGCGTACATGCTCCATCGGAACGACATAAGGTTCGCAGGTGCAGTCTGTCCGCAGGATAAGCGCTGTTGTGCCGACACGCTTTAGGACGAAGCAAAGCCCACTGCCGGCATTAAAAAATTTCTCCACTCACTTCCACCGTCCTTTCTTCCGCTCCTGCTGTATCTGCTCCCGAAGCGTCGGTTCATGCTTTACCGGCTTATCCTGCTTCCAAACACCCCATATTGCCACTCCGGCCAGAATCAATACACACAGGATTGCCAAATCAAAGGCGGCTTCGGACATCATAAATTCACGAAACATTATGTATCATCATCCTTTCCGTTGTATTTTTGAAATAGTTTCTTAGGCTCAAGCCATTTATCCTTTATTGGATGTCCGATTGCCAGCATTCTGCCTCCCAAGCCTTCGGTTTTAACTCGCACAACCTTTCCAATTAAATCGGAATCATTAAACGCACATAGTTCCAGCGCATCCATAAGTGCTATGATCCATTCGTAGGCACATTCTCCACCTAAAAAATATCCTCCAATAGAGCAGCCCCAGCCATCACCTTCAACCGTTATGTAATGAGTAAGTCCCCGTTCTCTATCCCAACCAACTGCGGTTATTGTTGCATTCTTAATCTCAATTTTCTTTTCCGACACTATATATCATCCTCCTTTCCGTCATCATTTGGCTCCTGTCTCATAAGGTAGATCGAGCCAATTATCAGCGTTACAATCGTTACGCCAGCAACGATCAGGTTACCCACAGTCACACATCCTTTCTAAAACCTCTTATTCCGTTTTCTTCTCTGAAATCAAACCAATACCACATCATAAAGAAAGCGGTTGATTCTTCATCCATTACAATATTTTCATCCGCACCGGCCAGTCGTAGCACGTCTTTCAGGTAATCCATATCAGACAACCTCCCACTCGATCGACCATTCTTTTGTACACATTTCTTCATAGTGCGAGTCTATGGCCGCGCCGAGTGCGCTTGATGCCGCTATGTATAAGTCATCTATATCTGTATTTAGCTTTTTTAGTCGGCATATTTCGTATGCCAGTGCCCCCATCATGGTTTCAATCAGCTCTTGTGGCCGGAATGACTTGCTGCCGTTGACCTTTACGGTACCGTCTTTGCCAAGCTTGATTTTGATTGTTTTCATCCAATATCAACTCCGTTAAAATTTTACTTTTAACGTCCTGTGTAGCAGGTCACATAAACCGGATTATGAGCATCAGTAATATGCCAACTGCGGTCACTAGCCACGCCTGAGTATTAGACAGCGGCTTTTTCAACGGTTTCAAATCCTTGCCTCCTTTCCACCCGCTCAATGCGGGTTTATGCTGATTTTCCGGATAAGGGCTTAGGCAGATTTGTCGCATAAGGTAATTCGTGGTATAGTGAAAATAAAAAAGGATGGGTTAAATATGGACATTATGACTTTAATTGCTGTTCTGATACCAAGCGTTCTATCTTCGATAATTTCCCTTATTAGCATCTACTTAAGCTACAAGAAAGCCAAAGAACCCAAGCCGGATGAGATATGGGAAACGACTGTAAGGATTATGTGTAATAGTAAAGAAGAGCAGATTGATTATGCGGACAAATTTTCAGAGATTTATGAGGAACTCACCATCTTCAAAAAGTTGAACTGTAAAGTACCGCATCAATCCTCACTGTCGTTATTAAGGTTATCAGGTAAAACCGGTTCAGACGAAAACCGTTGAGACTGTATATTGCGCTCGACCTCACAAGAAATAAAGTGGATAACTTCTCTTATATCGGCGTTTGAATATCCACGCGATTCACACAGATTGATAAAATCCTTCGCGGCACGCCTCCGCTCTGATAAGCCTACAAGTGTGCTCATTTTTACATCCATCCTTTCTCTCCCGCTCCTTTCTTGCTTGTGGTGGGGTTATAGGGTGGGTTAATTTCCAAATTGCAAGGTCCCGCCTGATTCAGCCCATTCCTGCAACTTCGATTTTATGTAGAGCACTCGCCGCCCCACACGGTAAAACACGCCGTCAAAATATCCCTCGCGCTGCATTTTATAAAGCGTGTTCATGCCGATTCCGAGGAATTTAGCTGCCTCGGTCGGCGTTAGGATTTCCATACAGTATCTCTCCTTTCCACCCGCAAATGCGGGTTTATTCATGTGCTGGCTTAGGCGGATCGGTTACGTTCGGGCAGACCCAGCAAATAATCAATGCTGCATCCGAACAAGCTCGACATCAAAATTAATTTGCTGGATGGAATAGGGGATCCGTGCGTATAATTGTGGTATGTTTTAACGGAAACACCCAGCTTTGAAGCAATTTCACTCTTGGACAAACCGTGTCGTGCGCGTTCGGCCTCGATATTATTACGATTAGCTTTCAAACTTCTCACCTCCATTTTACCCGTATTGAGTAATTCTAAAATTATAATATTCCCAAAATGAGTAATTGTCAATACTGTTTCTTAAAATATTTTCCGAAACGGGTAATATTTTTCTTGACTGATACAAAATAGTGGTATATTATGAATAAAAAAGGAGGCCAAATATATGTTTAGCGAAAAATTAAAAGCCCTACGCATTAAGCGAGGTCTCAATAAGAGAGAAATGTCTAACCTGTTGAATATGCCTTACACTACATATAATAACTACGAGACCAACGCGAGAGAGCCTAACTCAGATGTGCTAGTTAAAATAGCGAATGAATTTGGAGTTTCGACAGATTTTCTGCTTGACAATGTAGCCAAGCTCCCCCAGAACATTACGCCAACAACAGTGGTACACGTTCCGATCGTCGGCAGGGTAGCCGCAGGCAATGGCTGCTATGCACACCAAGACATAGAGGGCTACGAAGCCATACCGTCTGACATAATTAGCGGCGACCATACATATGTCTTGCTTCGGGTTAAAGGTGATAGCATGTCCCCGAAGATACTGGAGGGCGATCTTGTTCTCTTGCAGTGTCAGTCGAGCGTTGACAGCGGCTCCATTGCGGTTGTCACCATTGACGAAGACGACGGAGTAATAAAGAAGGTCGTATACGACGAAAACAAAATAGAGCTCATAAGTGAGAACCCATATTACCCGCCTCGAGTTTTTTGGGGGGAAGAGGTGTTGCGTATTCGTGTTATGGGTTTGGTGAAGCGGATTATACGCAACATATAAAAATAAAGGGGCTGTTTATTTACAAGGAGGACGTTATGTCAAAAACTCGCTCTATCGGAAATGTAAAGCACATTGGTGGAAATAAATATATACTGCGCATATCGGCCGGATTTGACGAGTACGGCAAGCGGATCCAGCTCTCGCGTACTATAGAGGCAACAAGTGAAACGGACGCGGAACGTCAGCTCATGAAATTTTATAGCGAACGTGACAAGCTAACGCAGGCCAGGACCTCCGAAGCTCCGACAACACTGCAAGGCCTTTATGATGAGTTTGAAAAAAATCATATTAACAAGCTCCGCCCCAACACGCAGGATTATTACACTAATATGTGGACACGGTATCTCAAAGAGTACGGCAAGACAAAATTAAAATCATTAACGCCTAAGTCGGTTTACGGCATACTTGATAAAACCAAAGTGGGAGATAAGACCAAGCGAGCCGTATACGGTATGCTTTTAACGATGTGTCGGCGCGGCGTTAATTGGGGGTACATGGACAAAAATCCGTGTGAAAATGTTGATCCTCCCAAATATATAGCAGCAGAAAAACGCCCCTATAACGAAACCGAATTAACGGATGTTATAGAGGCAATGAAAAATGAGCCGGTACGCAACCAGCTATTTTTCTACTGTGCGGCCATGCTCGGCATGAGACGGTCCGAGATAGCAGCGTTAAAATGGGGTGATATTGACTTTGAGGCTAAAACAGTATCAATTAGACGTGCTGCAGGAAAAGCGGCAGGGCGTGGGGCGTATGCAGCCGGCACGAAAAATACCCGCTCCGAACGCGTGTTAAATTTGCCGGACACGTTAGCTACCCTTTTCAGACTGCACCGAGCAGAGCAAAACGAACACCGCTTTAAGCTCGGCAGTAAATGGATAGATGAGGGGTGGGTTTTCACAAAATGGGGCGGCGGGATGATTTATGTTGATACCCTCACAAACACATGGACGGATTTTCTAAAAGCACACCCNNAGCCGTGTCAACTGTCAGCGGCATACTGGGTCATGCACAGACCAGCACGACACTTAATATCTATACCCACGCCATCGAGGATGCAAAAAAAGAGGCCCTGCATACGATGGAAAATATCTTCAATTTAAAGCCGGCAAAAACGAAAGTGTGATATTTGGTGTGATATTTGATAGTATGCGGTATAAAATGATATGCGGATATAAAATAAAAAAGGCACCGTCAACCCGCGATGTATCAGGGTTTTCGGTGCCTTTATGTTTTGGTTGCGGAACTAGGATTCNNTACCTTTACACAATTCCGCAATAGATATGGGAACAGTAATTTATTATATAGAATCCCCCGAATTTGTCAAGTGAATACTTTTAACTTCTTCGGTATTTTTTTCTTTAGAAGTGCAAAATCGCATACGCGAAGGATATTTATATTAATAATATACTAGCAGTATATTAAAACGGATCAAGCGCTGACCGATATGGCAGCGTTTATCTTCTGCAACCGAGAAAGCCTAAATTATTTGCATAGAGGAATGTATTTTTTAAGCGTATGGTACGCACCATAACTTTAAAAGAAATTAGAGGCATGTAATCCGTTGGATGCTGAAAGCATAAAACGGTCTGGAGGAGAATGTTTTGAAAAAAGCGGTCTGTTCTTTACTGGCTTTATTTGCCGTTTTATTGAGTTCCTGTTCGGGAAAAGAAGGCGAAAAGACGGGGGAGTTTTCCAAAGGGGATATCAAGCTGACTTTGGGGGATCAGACATTTTATTTCGGTCAGGATGCCAAGCCTCTGCTGGACTTTCTCGGCGTTCCGGACGATACAGAAGAAATCCTGAGCTGCTATTATGAAGGTTACGACAAGACGTTTAAATATGTAAAAGTTCATATTACAAGCTATCCTCGGGAGGGCAAGGATATTTTGGACGAAGCCTTGTTTTATGATGCAACCTACAGCTTTAAAGGTGGTGTCAGGGTGGGCAGCACCAAGGACGATGTTATAAAAAGCTATGGAGACAAGTTTTTTATGGACGGCGAGCTTATGGTCTATAATGAAACCAACAACAAAAGCGACATCGAGTCGCCCCGCCTTTCATTTACCTTAAAAGATGATAAGGTGACCACCGTTTATTTTGACTCAAACAGTTATTTTCAGGATTGATATGGAGATAGGATATGCTTTTCAGCAGCCCGGTTTTTCTTTTTTCATTTCTTCCGCTGGTATATCTTATAAATATGAAGCTTCCGATAAAATACAGCAACGGATTTCTTACCGCCGTCAGCCTGCTTTTCTATGCATGGGGAGAGCCTGTTTATATTTTGCTGCTTATCGCCAGTCTGACAATGAATTATTTGGCTANNTTCATTTTGTGTATCCTTATGAACCTTGGTTTGTTGGCAGTGTTTAAATATGCCGGTTTTTTTGTCGGATCGGTCAATGCAGTAACGGGGCTGAGTCTTGGGATTCCGGAAATCAGATTGCCCTTGGGCATATCGTTTTTTACCTTTCAGGTCATGTCCTATGTCATCGACGTCTATGCCGGTAAGGTTGCACTTCAAAAGAGCTTTCTCAAGCTTATGCTCTATATCTCCTTTTTCCCCCAGCTGGTTGCAGGCCCTATTGTCAAATACAAGGAGATTGAACTACGATTAAGCGAGAGACAAATAACGACCGCAGCAACCGCGGCGGGCATAAAGCGGTTTATTGGCGGACTGTCGAAAAAGCTGCTGATTGCAAACACCTTTGCCTTGGCGGCTGATCAGGTGTTCGCCATGCAGCCGGACAAGCTTAATATTTTCCTTGCTTGGATCGGAGCAATATCTTATGTGATACAAATCTATTTTGATTTTTCGGGGTATTCAGACATGGCAATCGGTTTGGGGAAAATGTTTGGCTTTGATTTTCCCGAAAATTTTAATTACCCATATATCTCGGCAAGCATACACGAATTCTGGAAGAGATGGCATATATCGCTATCATCATGGTTCCGCGAATACCTGTATTTTCCGCTGGGGGGCAACCGAAAAGGCAAATTCAGGACGGCACTCAATCGGACAATTGTTTTTTTCTTTACAGGACTGTGGCACGGTGCCAATTATACATTTATTCTGTGGGGACTGTTCCATGGACTGTTTCTAACCCTTGAAACCATGGGGGTAATTCGCCTTAACAAAGGCAGGTTAAAACTCCTGGGGCATGTGTATACGCTGCTTGTGGTTACGGTGGGTTTTGTAATCTTCCGAGCCGATACGCTGGCGCAGGCAGCAATGCTTGTGATAAATATGTTTGCGGGATTTACTTTTAATGAAGGAACAAAAATCGCGGTTGGACTGATCGTCAGTCCTCTCCTCATTTTTTGCATCATTCCGGCGGTTGTTTTCTCGGCACCTGTCGTCCGCATTATCAGTCAAAGGCTTGACAGATCAAGCCTAAAGCCGGCGGCAGGTTTTGTATCAGGGGCGGTATCGCTGGGGCTTTATTTTTTGTGTATTCTAAACCTGTCCACATCCAGTTACAACCCGTTTATTTATTTTAGATTTTAAAAGGAGCGGGCAAGCTTGAAGCTTTTCAAAACGCTGTATATTATTGCTTTTCTAACCATATCATTGGCGCCGCTGCTTGCCATGCCTTTTTATCAGAACAACAGCAGTGAAAATCGGGTGCTTGCAAAAATGCCCCAAGTTGTTGAAAACGGTACAATAAATAACCGGTATTTTTCCAGTCTTGACCAATACTTTTCCGATAATTTTGCCGGACGGCTTGGGATGGTTCAGCTGAATGAATTACTGTATATCAGCGTTCTAAAACAAGCAGCCAATGAAAAAGTGGTTTATGGCAGGGACAGCTGGCTGTACTTTCACGAAACCATATCCGACTATGTCGGGCAGACCCAGCTTTCCGACAGTGATATCCAACGGCTGGTAACGGTTATAGCCCTGCAATCCCAGTATCTCCAGCAGCAGGGGATTCCGTTTGTGTTCACAGTGGCGCCCAATAAAAACACCATCTATCCTGAGTATATGCCGGAGCGGTATTACAGATCATCAAAACCGACGGTTCTAGAACGGTTGACAGGCGCACTGAAAAACAGCGGCGTCATTTATTCCGATATAACAGCGGCGTTGGCAAGCGCCAAATCCAAAGAAAGAGTCTATCACAAGACCGATACCCACTGGAATGATCTCGGCGCCCGTGTCGGATTTAACCGCCTAATGGAGGATATTAAAACGGTTCTGCCTGCATTTTTTTATGATGATTTCAGCAGGGCAGAAGCAGAGGAGACAACCGCCCCGGGCGATCTGAAAAAAATGCTTTTTCCAATGGCAAAGGAAGCCGATGAGGGACGAACTTCTTTAAGAANNAAGAATAGAGAAAAAGCACTCACCTCAAACGCCGTACAAATCGGTAGAGGATCCGCAAATTACAACCACAAGCCAAGTGAATGGCAGGCGCATCATGATGTTCAGGGACTCCTTCGGTAACGCCATCATTCCATTTGTGTCTGATAATTTCGGTTACGCTTATTATTCCCGTGAATATCCTGTAAATCTGACGGGGTTAGAGACGCATAATCCCGATGTTGTGGTATATGAAATTGTGCAGAGAAATATCCCCAAGCTGCTTGAAAGAGCACCGATCATGCCCGCTTTGCCGAGGGAGTTTGCCATTCCCTCGGCTTCAAACGCAGGCGGCAGACTGTACACCCGCAAAAAGGGCGATTATATCCATATTTACGGCTATCTTGAGGATGAGAGCGGGGATTCCTACAGAAGCTATGTTACCCTTAAAAACCGAAAGGTTTACGAAGCGTTTCCCATTCTGGAATCCGGATTGTCCCCGGACTTGCCCCAAAGCGGGAAAGCAGCCGGATTCAGTCTGTATTTGAAATCCCAAGAATACAGTCCCGGGATTACGGTGACACTCGATTTTTCCGACAGGGCAAAGGTTCACAGGTTTCAAGAAACAGGAGGTATTTGATGTTTGTGATAAACAATGATAGCAGAATTGTACCCTCGATCCGATCCAGTCGCTTATTTTGGCTGATGGCGTGTTTCTTGGTCACAGCGGCGCTTTGTTTCGGTTGTAAGGACGGGGAGGATTCTTCCTATGCCTCTGCCGATTCACCGGTTGTGCCGAGGTTGATGGAACCTTCTTCTTCCTCCTCCACCGAAACCCGGGATAATTCGGTTACGGTTGCTGCGCAAGAAAATAAATGGGTGTTGAACCATGCGCATAGGGTTGTTACCCCCTCACTTCCGTACTATTTATACTATGAAAAGGACACATATACCCTTTCGGTGTATGGTCAGGAGGGCAACGGCTATTATTCAAAGCTGGTGAAAACCATCAGCAGTTCACGCGGCCGAACGCTGAACATGACTCCCACCGGTGTTTTCAAGCTTGAAAAGCAAAAACGCTGGTATCAGTTCCTAATAGGGAAATACTGGACGCAATATTGCATACGCTACACCGGTGACATTTATATGCACGGCCCTCTTTATAGGGAGGCGAGGGGGGATACCATGCATATAAAAGAATATAACCGCATTGGCACTGCT
>DOWI01000227.1 GCA_003519645.1 Oscillospiraceae bacterium | reverse complement strand
CCCGAATAATACCTCTTCACTCTTGGCGGTACTTAGCCCCTAACTAAGATATAATTGAGCTTATCCTCCCATCGATCATGCATATCATAATACCGCTCTATTCTCTCTAGCAACTGAAAACCCATTTTCCCCAACACATGCTGCATTCGATAGTTTGTCTCCATGGTATCGGCGTAAATTGTTTTTAAACCCAAACCGTTAAAAGCATAGTTGACGAGCAAAGATACAGCCTCTGTACCGTACCCTTTTCCTTTTACAGAGTCGTTTACAAGGATAATGCCTAACTCACATCTGCTTTTTTCATAGTCAATTCTCTTTAGGTTCGTTAATCCTATGGGATTTCCATTCTTCAGGAAAACTCCATAAGACGGATACCACGAATCTCTTTCTAAGCTGCGATCAAAAGATTCATCCACCTTTTCTTTATTATACACATACGTATTAGGATCCATTTTAGGATCAGCAATGTATACTTTCCAGAATGCATGCCAGCTTTCTCTGGTAAAAGAACATAAATCGATACTGCTACCTAATACTTCCATTCATAACTCCTCCACGGTTATGTTAAGAAACAGCTTCAAAGAATACCTGGCGTTCACTACTTTATAGGCTTAGCAAAGCTGTTTCATATTTTTGGGTCTGGCTTTGTGCTTTCGGTTGATGTCATACACTTGATAATAGACTCTTTTCTCGTTGAACTGTTTTCTAGGCCCTTTTTCTTCATTGGCGTATCCGACATAGGCAATTCCACATGGCACAACATACTCAGGAAGTCCTACAATGCGTGATATCTTCCTTTTATTCTGATCACCATAAACCCCCACCCATAAAGAACCCAAGTCGAGGGCTGTGGCACAGAGCAAGATGTTCTGCATGGCTGCACTGCAATCAAAGATATACATTTCGTCTACATTTCTACACAGATGCGTATTGGCACATACAACTACAGCACACGGCGCATTGTAATTGGCAAAGCCAAATTCCGCCCTTATTTCATCCATAATACTCTTCTCTGTTACAACCACCATTTCCCATGGTTGATTATTGCATGCTGAAGGTGCAGCAAATGCAGCTTCCAAAATTGTATCGATCTTCTCTTCTTCCACAGGCTTATCCAAATATGAGCGAATGCTTCTACGACGAATGAATAAGTTAAGAACGTCTTCATACATTACGATTCACTTCTCTCGATTTGCTGTCACTTTACTCTGCCACTCCGGGGACTTTACGCCGATGTATCTTTGGCAAAGCGATGTTTGCCTAACCACAACTGCGCAAAATCAACAGCGTCAATGATACTAAACAACCTGCAGGTTGTTTANNCTTCTGTACCTTGCCGCTTCTTTCTCTTTCAAAATCTTGCCCGATTAATTCAAAATCATCGGAGTTATAATCGTAATCATCAAACCATTTCCAGACTCGTTCACCGTTTTCCAGCATAGCTGTACCCATCCGCTTGACTGGCATCTCACTCCTCAGTGATTCTGCCAGATGAAAACTGGTACAAGAATCAAACCCGACTCCCAATAAAAGAACTTTTGCTCCTAACCTGTACATTTTCCCAAGCGGAGAGTTCATGCCAAGCTGTGGTGTTAAAACATGACCATCAACAATTTCTGCGGCAAGTCTTCCATTGGCAGCGAATGATAATTGTGGATGATCCGATCGTAACGTATTAGGAAAGGTCCTGAATAATTCCGCAATGCATCCCATGCCCCGCGACGGTGTTTTGCCCGGTTCAAATGCCGGCATATTTTCATATATGGTCTGTATCCACTCCTTGGGAACGGGCGGATTTTCCCATTCAGCCGGATCGCTCAAGTCTCCGCTATGAGCTGGCATTACTAATGTCCCATTACTCCCCAACACATTCAGTAAGGCAATAATGACAGATTGTGCTCTTCCACATACCCATCCCAAGCTTGATAAGGATGAATGCACTAATAATATATCTCCGCGATTCACGCCAAGTTTGGTTAAGCCTTGGCAGATAGTGTCTATTGTTATGGGTTTTTCTGTCTTGGCAATTGTTGAGGCTTCTTTCATGTTCTCACACCCGCACATTGTTGACTTCTCCTTTTTTGGTTTTCCTTCTTTGCTTGTCCTATATATCTATGATCATACCATCATAAGCAAACCTGACATTGGGGAGTTGCTTCTCCAGTTCTTTGTAATCAGAATATGATCTATTCCAATATTCCTCCAGATGGGTAAAGACAAAGCCATTTCGCAGTCCGGTCTCAAAATACCCTGGTTGGGTGATCAGTAAATCAACATCATAAACCGCCTCATTTTCTAATGGGAACGGTTTTGTATCACAGGGTGCATAAAGCACCCGCTTTTTGTTTTCATCCTCGAATAAATACATATATGGAGTTGCTCGATTGCCTTCAACAAATATGGGTGTAATCGTCATTTCCTTGATGCGGAATTTGTCGGAGACAACCTGCCTTTGAAACACTTTGAAGCTCTCCCCGCCGCATTGCATAATGGTTTGGGAATCGGCATACATCCGCCACTGCCTAATATGGTAAATTTCATCGTTATCCTCCTTCCGGCAACTGACCAGCTTACTCAGAAGCATCGATAGTAAAGACCCTCACCTTGGTTATTTCAAGCCCTTTGGTTTCACTCGTAGAAACCTTTCCGTCTTTCGTATCCTTTGGGGCTAAGTCAGCTACTGACCCATATACAATAACAAACCCGTTGGCGCAAACGCATTTGAACCCTACTTCGACACCTAACCAATGATGTCTGGAAGTATTGGTTAGGTGTCGAAG
>DOWI01000034.1:8709-10210 GCA_003519645.1 Oscillospiraceae bacterium | reverse complement strand
GTAATCAGCGGATACAGCGTGCCAATAGGAAAGTAGATGAAAGCGTACAGGCAACTGATGATCAAAAGCGTTAGCAAACCCGGTTCTCTTCTTAGAACTTGAAAACCTTCTATTGCTTCTTTAAATACCTGCGAACGACAACAAGGTTTTTCTTTTACTGTATTCGGGATCTTGACCAAGGAGAGAATCCCCACAGCGAGCAACGCTCCCATCACATCCAGATNNCATGGAAGGGGTCGCCGCTTGGAGCGCCGGCGTATGAAAGGCGGCGCCGATGGATCGCATGAACAGCACAACATAAATAAGCCAGATGGGAATCTCGCTAAATATTCCGGTGACTACCAGTATCATCCCGGACAGCGCGATGCCAATATCAGATAGAATCATAACTATCTTGCGATTATACCGATCAATGTAGACGCCGATAAACAAGCCCAGCAAAGCCTGAGGGAGAAATCCGATGAGCGTTGCAAGGGAAAGAAGTGCGGCAGACCCGGTTTTTTGTGTGACATACTAAACGATTGCCATCTGGAGGACGGATGAGGTCAGAATTGATATGGCCTGACCTGACCATATGGCGATAAAGGTACGTCTCCAATTCTGCATTTTCATTCACTCCTTTGCTCTTTACTAACATTTACATCGGCGTTACATCGTCTTATTGGCTTTCACTACCACACGGGTTGTTCAATATACACTGCCGATATCTTTCATAATCTTTTTTATAGTGGGCTAACCTAACGGTTTCAGTAAGTAAGTAGTTGTAAAGCTCTCTGTTATCTTCTGCAAACTGTTCACTGATTTTGTAGTAAGTCCATTGTGCTATCTTATAGCTTTCCAAGATTCCCGCCTGTCTAAGTACAGACAGATGGCGAGAAGCATTGGATTGTGTTAGTTTCAAGCTACACTCAATTTCACATACACACATATTACTTCTCAAGAGTAGCGCCAAAATTCTTAATCTTGTTGTTTCCGATAGTGCCTTGAATAGTTGAACCATCATGCCTCCACCTTTCATAGTATAAATGCGCACATGCCCTTATGCGCATTTACTCATATCCTATGATTAATAGGTTTGTTCGGTTACAACTACTTTATTAAGCTTATGATTTCTTTTACTTTCAACACCTTGCCAGACGATACCAACTTTTCATTTATTACTAATCCGGGTGTTGCCATAATATCGTATTGAAGAATGTCCTGAAAATCAGTAATTTTAATAATATCTGCACCTATTTGCAATTCAGCTACTGCTTTCATTACGTTTTTTTCAAGTAGCAAGCAGTTTTGGCATCCACCGCCTAATATCTTTATAATNNCAATCCTCCGTTAAAATCCTAACCAAAACATATATAGGCCAATAAGTAGAATCAAACCACCCACGACATATTTAAGAAACTTGCTGAAGTTACCGTATTTCTCATTTTGCGTCAGCTTTTGCACAAACCCATATGAAGTTCCAGCAATCAAAACCAATACACTGTGTCCGACGGAATAGACC